>CAYHTX010000057.1:0-7216 GCA_964359615.1 uncultured Gammaproteobacteria bacterium
CGGCCGCCCATAGTTTTTTTGTGCGGGCCGTTTGCCGACGGGTAGAGCGGGGGGCAGTTGATGTGGGAGAGAAATATGCTGGCCTTGATCCACTGATCAAACAATATTTGAATCGGTTGAGTGATGCGCTGTTTGTGCTGGCGCGCTGGGTAAATGCCAAAAAAAACCATCCGGACATTGAATGGAAAAAATAATACAGTATTGCATGAATTTTTTTTCATCTCTCAAAACAATGTTCACTAGTACAGAAAACAATCAAATACTCTCCTATCGCGCCACAATTTACGTTCCGTTTAGGAGTACGATGTGCCTTGATTTTTCGTGAAAAAATTGGTAGAGTAGCGACCGTGCATCATTCGGTCGTCGCGGTGGTGAAACTGGTATACACGAGAGACTTAAAATCTCTTGGCAGCGATGCCGTGCGGGTTCGACCCCCGCCCGCGACACTAAAAAATCTCCCTGTCAGGGAGATTTTTTGTACTTCGCCTTTAATTATTTTCGAGTTCCTGCTGGTAGTAGTAATCGTAGATCGAAATCACCGCCATGAAAAGCGACGCGATCACCGGGCCGATGATGACGCCCGAGATGCCGAAGACCGAGATCCCGCCGAGCGTGGAGAAAAGAATGAGGAGGGGATGCATCTGGATGTCTTTGCCGACCATGGGCGGCCGGAGTACGTTATCAACGAGGCTGATCACGAGTCCGCCGACGAGAAGGATGGTGAGCCCCTGCCAGAGGTGGCCGGTCAAAAGCATGATGAGTCCGGCCGGAAGCCAGACGAGAAACGACCCGACGCTCGGGATCATCGAGAAGATGGCCATGATGACGCCCCAGATGAGGGCGCCCTGAATGCCCGTGATCGTAAACAAAATGCCGCCTAGAATTCCCTGGATGCCGCCGATGATAAATGAACCCTTGAGGGTGGCGCGCGCAGTTGATGTAAAACGATCGAAGAGAAGCACCTCATAGTCATCCCCGAGCGGCGAGATATGGCGGAGCCGTTTGAGGATGCGGCCGCCGTCTTTGAAGAAGTAGTAGAGCGTATAAATCATGATAAACAACTTGAAGACAAAGACGACGATGTTTTGGGTGATGCTGGTCAGATTGCGAAAGAGAAATAAGCTGATCGTCTGGGTAGCATTCGCCGCATACCGTGTCCAATCGGTCGGAATGTCGGTCACATACGGCGCGAGCGGTGTTTTCGACAGGAAGCCGACAAATTCTTGAAGATTGGTCACATAGAGTCCCTTTGCGACTGCAGTATAGAGTTCGACTGACTGGTAGTAGATCATGATGGCGATAAGGGTCAGCGGTAAAAAGATGATGAGGAGAATGAGGCAGATGGTGAGGAAAGAACTCAATTCTCTCGAGCGGATGTGTACATTGATATTCCGGTACCAGGGATAAAAAAAGATGGCGATAATCGCCGCCCAGAAAATCGGATAAAAAAAAGGTCGAATGACGTACAGGAGAACAAGTCCAAGAAAAAACAGCAGTCCGAAGAGGACGATGGAGCGCATTTTATTGAAATCAATTTTTTTCATGGAGAAGGACATACGCAGTCGAGAACGACTCCAGTATAGCAGAAAATACAAAAAAGAGCATGCACTCTCTCAAAACCAATTGCGCGGGTTGAAGAGACCACCCCTGAATCGGTAGGTCTGCTTCTCGTTCGGCGGATGTCTGTCCTCGCTCCCGGGCTCGTCAGGCAGCGATTCGTCGCCACGGTACGCCGACACTGTCTCGGTCAGCGCCTCGGCCGCGACCTTTTCTCCCAACTCGACCAATTCTATGGCTGATTTGCCGCGGGTGACCGGCCATCGGCCGGCTGGTTCTGTGTCCGGTGTTTTCTTTTTAGAGTCCTGGTAACTCGGAGCGATCTCTGTCGGGCGCTCGGTCGGCAGAGCAGTTGTGATCGGCTCGCGATGTCTGGCAGCGACCACGAGTTCGGGTTCGTCCGGCGCCTCGACCTCGATGTCCTCAGCTCCGATTTCTATTGGCTCGACAGTTACCCCGACTTCCTCGATCTCATCTGGAATGATTTCGTCGCGGTCTGCTTCTAATTTGGCTTCCTCGATCTCCAGATTTCGGAGTAGTCCCGTGCGCTCGACTTCGCTCAGCGGTCGAGGCAGGGGTCTTCGCAGTTCTGTCATATATGTCAAAAATTATGGATGACTGATTCCGAGTATATGAAGAAGCAAGGAGGTTGTCAATGGAATGTGTCTTTTTTTGCCGTTTACCCTGCTGCCGTTTGTCTAATACCGGTAGTGGTCCGGCTTGAATGGGCCGCTCTCAGGAACGGCGAGATAGGCGGCCTGATCCTTGGTCAGTTTGGTCAGTTTCACGCCGATTTTTTTGAGATGCAGCCGCGCCACCTCTTCATCGAGTTTTTTCGGGAGGCGGTAGACGCCGGGCTGATAGCGAGCGCGATTTTTCCAGAGATCCAGCTGGGCCAGTACTTGGTTGGTAAACGAACTACTCATGACAAAACTGGGGTGACCGGCGGCGCAGCCGAGGTTGACGAGGCGGCCTTCGGCGAGAAGATAGATGGCGTGTCCGTCAGGGAAGGTATATTTGTCCACTTGCGGCTTGACGTTCATCCGTTTCATGCCTTTGGCGTTGTTTAATTTTTCAACCTGGATTTCATTATCAAAGTGACCGATATTGCACACGATCGCCTGATCTTTCATCTTTTTCATGTGCTCGAACGTGATCACATCACGGTTGCCGGTCGCAGTCACGTAGATGTCGCCACGCCCAAGCGTGTCTTCGACGGTCGCGACTTCATATCCTTCCATCGCCGCCTGCAAGGCGCAGATCGGATCAATCTCGGTCACGATAACGCGCGCGCCGAAGCCGCGCATGGACTGGGCCGAGCCTTTGCCGACGTCGCCGTAGCCGCAGATAACGACTACTTTGCCGGCCGCCATGACGCCGGTCGCGCGCTTGATCCCGTCCGCGAGCGATTCGCGACAGCCGTAGAGATTGTCAAATTTTGATTTGGTAACTGAGTCATTGACGTTGATGGCCGGGAAAAGGAGTCTGCCTTCTTCCATCATCTGGTACAGACGGTGGACGCCGGTCGTGGTTTCTTCTGAAACGCCTTTGATATTTTTTGCTGTCTGCGTCCAGCGTGTTTTCTTTTTTTCGTATTCTTTTTTGAGCAGTTTCATGAGTTCTCGCACATCCTCACCCTCCCGCGTGTAATTCTTTTCCAGAAGTTTTGGGTTTTTTTCAATCTCAAACCCCTTGTGAACCATGAGCGTCGCGTCGCCGCCGTCGTCAACGATGAGATCCGGCCACGTGCCATCACCAAAATCGAGCGCGCGCTCAGTGCACCACCAGTAGTCGGCGAGTGTTTCGCCCTTCCAGGCGAAGACGGGGATGCCGGCTTTCGCGATGGCCGCGGCCGCCTGGTCTTGCGTCGAAAAAATGTTGCAACTCGCCCAGCGCACGGTCGCGCCGAGCGCAGCGAGCGTTTCGATGAGGACCGCGGTTTGGATGGTCAGGTGGAGCGAGCCGGTGATGTTGGCACCGGAGAGTGGTTTCGACCGACCGTATTTTTCGCGCACGGCCATGAGGCCGGGCATTTCTTTTTCTGCAATCGCAATCTCCTTTCGACCCCAGTCGGCGAGCGAAAGGTCGGCGACTTTGTATGGAATGTTTTCTGGCATATGGTGGAGAAAATTATCCGATAGAGTACCCAATGGTCACGAGGAGGAAAATGCCGGTAGCGTTCAGAAAGAGGGTGATAGCTGAGAGGTATTTCGGGTGGAAATTGATGGTACTAAACAGCGCGAGTCCGAGCTCATCCGGCAAGGGCGACGCGATCAGGATACTCGCTAAAAACGGAACTGTAAAGAGGTAGACTTCGTGTTTCGTGATTGCCTCCAGTTTTTCCCGAGTCGGGTGCGACACGAGGACCGTGATGAGCGCTCTGATTTCACTTAATATATGATGCTTCAAAAACCGGTACATGAGGAGATCCCCGCACATGGCGCCGAGGCCGCCGAGGGTCGCGACGACGTACGGATTCAGATGTTCCCCAAATTCGATAAAGATAAACGCCGCCGAGGCTGAGGTGAAGGTGGAGGAGAAGAGAATGCCGGCAATAAACGCCCCGAGGTAGCCGTAGTCATTGAGTTCGGTCGCGAGGACGTCAAAAAATCCGGTCACATAGAGAATCACGGCGACGATGATGGAGAGGATAAAGACGAAGGTGAATTTGAATTGGCGGAGCGTCTCCATAAGACTGGTAGGTAGTAGGGATCCCGCTATGGCCTTATGGGTCTTTTGTTTAGATTTAGAGCAGTTGTTCAATTTCTTTTCGCGATACTTGTGCCTGTCGTACTATCGCTCCGAACGTTCCCTTCGGCAGTGGCTTTGGGTGAAGCGCAATCGTTACTTTTCTGCCATCTGCGTGATGAAGGCGTACGTGACTCCCTGCCTGGTGAGCAACGAAAAAGCCGAGCTTGAGAAGAGCGGCCATGAGATCCTTCGGACGAACTTCTGCCAGGCTCGGCATAGGGAGTGTTACGATGCAGGAAATGGTACGCGAACCGTGGCCACCAAACTTCTTTCCGTTCGTTCCTTCGGGATAGCTTTGCCTTCTTTTTTGAGGCATTGCAGGTGGAATCGAATGAGATTACGCATGCGTTCGAGCGCCTCTTCAACAGTATCACCACTGTCAGCAAGCCCTAGCGTTGGACAAAATATGCTATAGCAAGCCTCCTCCGTTCCAGTCCGTTCGTCGGGTTCAACAATGACAAGGTATTGTAAGATTTTTTTCTTCATAGAAAGTGCGTAACGACACAGAAACTATATATATATTTTTGGTTTTTGTCAATGGAACATCAACGCTTCGCCATACACCGCCTCATACCGCTTGGCAAATTCCTTTTTCGTGAAGGTATGATTCTGCGTGCCATACTGCTCGACCGCATAGGTCGCGGCGACGCTTGCGACCTGGCCGCACGTCTTCAGGTCATGGCCGTTGAAATAGGCGGTGAAAAATCCGGCGCGGTAGGCGTCGCCGGCGCCGGTCGGGTCGTCGACCGACTGCGGCGCGCAGGATTTGATTTCAATCGTTTCTTTTTTCGTTTTAATCGTTGAACCCCGCTCGCCAAAGGTGGTGATGAGCACGTCCACGTGCTCGAGAAGATCCTTTTCTCGCCAGCCGGTTTTTTGCTCGATAAGTTTCATTTCATAGTCATTGGCGATGAGAAATGACGCCTGGCCGATGAGGAGCATGAGTTCCTGCGGCGAGAGGGCGGTCAACTGCTGTCCTGGATCAAGGACGATCGGGATGTCATCTTCAGCGCATTCTTTGGCATGGCGGATCATGGCGTCTTTTTGGGTCGGGGCGATGATCGCGAGTTCGATCGGGCGTTTGACGGTATTGACCGACAGTTCATGCGCCTCGACCATCGCGCCTGGGTGAAAGGCGCATATCTGGTTGTCGTCTTTATCGGTCGTAATAAATGCTGAGGCAGTCATGTATTTTTTTGAGAGCGGCATGTAGGCGGTGGTGATTTTTTGCGCTTCGCAGTGTGCGCGATACTCTTTGCCGTCTTTGCCGAGCGGGGACAGAATGGCCGGCTCGCCGCCGAGGAGCTTCATGGTATAGGCGATATTTCCGGCGCAGCCGCCGAATTCTTTCTTGAGGGTTTCGACCACGAACGATACGTTCAGGATGTGGGTCTGATCCGGAAGAATATGATTTTTGAAACTGTCCGGGAAATCCATGATGTGGTCGTAGGCGAGAGATCCGGAGATGAGGATGGACATAGGGCGAAAGAATAGTGCGGTTATTGTAGCATGAGTCGAAGAAAAAACAATCCCGTCCGAGACGGACGGGATTGTCACCCTTCGACGTTGCGGAGGGAGGGTCAGCGATGACGGAGGCCGACGGTTTTGCCTTTCGTCTTGCGGTGCTTTTTGGCCACCACGCGGCGCTTCTTGTTTGTTGCCATAGATGGATGGGGAATAATGTTCGTGCCAGGAGTATACCGAGAAACGAGGGGATTGTCAAAAGTAGGGAGGCGTAAAAAGAATACATTACCGTTTATCAAGTACCGCCAGCCCTTCAATATGCGGCGTGCGCGGGAAAAAGTTGTAAAGTTTAAGAAATGAGAGCGTGTATTCTTCGGAGAGAAGTTTGAGATCGCGCGCCTGCGTGTCGAGGCCACAGGAGAGGTAAATGATGCGCGGCGGCTTGCGGATAAGGAGCCGCCGAACGAGGCGTTCGTGGAGTCCGGCGCGGGGCGGATCGAGGATGATCATTTTGTCAGGCGAGATGATGTCCGCCATGTCTTCAGACGGGGTGCAGATGGCTTCACAATTTTTTTTATTGTTGAGTTCGATGTTTTCTGTCGCATAGCGGATAGCCTCGGCATTGTTGTCAATGAGCGTGGCGGCATCGCGGTTCATTGATAAGGGAAGGCTGATGGCGCCGACGCCGGAATAATAGTCAATGACTGGCATATGCGGGTGAAGGAAGGCGGCGATGTCAGATAGGGCAGTATCAAAAATCGGGAGATTGATCTGAAAAAAACTGAGAAGCCCGAATTTGAGTTTCGTCTCCTTGAGTGTGGCGATCAGATAATCCTGTCCGGCAGTGTAGAGCAGCTTGGTCGGGACCGAGGCCGGGGATTTGTGGGTGGAGTAGTAGAGATGGAAGCCTTTGAGGGTGTCGGTGAGGGCGGGATACTGCTCAAAAGACAATTCATCTTTTATGAATAATGCGGCGATCGTTGACCCCATCCTCCCCTCCCCCTCATAGGGGGAGGGATTTTTATTTCCCTCTCCTTTTAGGCTTCGGCCCTGAGCTATGCCGAACGGGAGAGGGTCAGGGTGAGGTTCAATGCTACTGCGCACAATCAAACTTTTTAGACTGCGCATGGGAATGTGTTGTTCGTTGATCCAATGCAAAATATCTTGTGCCGTTCCGTTGATAATCGATTGCGCGAGAAGCGACCCGGTTGCGGGGATGTGTCGGTGTTTGCCGCGTTCGAAGAAAGCCAACGAGATTGACCCCCTTCTCGCTCCCCCCTCATAGGGGGGAGGAATTTCGGTGAAACTAAATTCTATTTTATTGCGGTAGCCGTATTCATGGTTGTCGGTTACGATGACGAGGTCATCCGGTTGGAGGATGAGTCCGCCGAGTTTGCTGTACGTCTCGGCCGCAATCGCGCGTTTCCAATAATTTTCTTTTTTC
>CAYHTX010000058.1:0-7023 GCA_964359615.1 uncultured Gammaproteobacteria bacterium
GTAGGACAATGGACTCTGAATCCATTTATCCTGGTTCGAATCCAGGTCTCCCAGCTGAGGCGCGAGCGGAGCGTCCACTGGCGCCGCACAGTGCGGCGCTTTTTTGTTCCTGGCGGTTGAGCAGAGACGCGATTTGTGGTATGATTGGACCGCTGCGCACTTGTATGCATCCGCTTTGGTTATCGGCACTTACTACAGTTTCAAGACACATCGTGGAGGCAAAGAAGGAGTTGCTGCATTTTGGCGTCTGGAGGAGCATCGGAGCGATCGGTCGGATATTTTTTCTCGAAATTTTCCTCGCTGTCGTATCATTGCCGCTCTATATGGGTCGAGGGTATATCCGAGAGCCGGATCTGTTTAATCAAAGTGGCTTTTCATTCTCCAGATACCGTGTGCGCAAGCGTCTTACATTTTCTGCAATTTTATCGCTCGCGGGATTTGTGTTCGTGTACACCGCCATTGTTTTCTACGGGTTTTTATCCCACGGCGGACTGACCCGTGCGCTCGGGGGAGATGTGGCGTCTGCGGATGCACCCGAGGCGCATGCGACGGCATCGGAAACGGGCAGTCTTGAGGGTGAGACCCGGAGTGCAAAAGCCGAACAGTTAATTTTTATCAGATTCACGACGAGTAGTGAGTCGATGAACGGCCAGGCGGACGTGACGTCGAGCACCGCTCAGGTTACGACTTCTACAGCCGGCAACGCCTCAGCGACGTCCACGGCGAGTGCGGCGATCACGGCGCCGGAGACGGCGACGACAACACATGCGGTCGCCACCACGACCGGGGAGGCTCTACCAGTGCGCGCTGAGTCTCGGGCCGATGACGTTGGCGCTGCGCCAGCGACTCCCGCGGAGTCCCTGATAGGGCCGGTTGTTCCGGAGGGCAAGGAAGAATCAGATAAGATCGAAGAAGAGTTGGACAGAGAAGACGAGCGGCCGCACGAACCAGAGCCAGTGGCTCCTGAGGGGCCGCCGATTGTTTCGGGTGAGGTTAGCGTTGAACCAATCTCACGCCTGAGCGACGAGGGTATTCGTCTGCGCCTCACGCACGCTTCGCCTTCTGGGAAACGCGCTCGGGAGCGTCTTACTCGCGAGGAAGTCGTCCGTACCATTCTCGGAATTACGACACGGAGTTCAGACCTGGAGCGCCGTTTTTTTGGCGGGCTGTCGCGGGTGATTGAACTCGTTGAGAGTCTTGTTACTGATACTGTTAACTTGAATCAATACACGAACATAGCGAATGCAGAGGATAAGATTCGCGCGATCGCCCGAGATTACGCCCGGGACCATGCCGATATTATGGAATTTATTACGTTCCAGGTGGCGGCGGTCGGCGGAGAAGAGATCCTGATTGATCCGTCCGATGTTCGATTTTTTGCCGGATCTGTCATCATGGATATTCTGCTCCGACAGGGCACGCCCGGACTCTACACCGTGAGCGGGGTGATTCGGAATCCGATTACGGCCGTGGAGTTTCCGTTCTCGCACGATATCGAATGGGGAACACGACTCGTGAATACTGATAGGGATTCGTATGTCGCCGGAGAAGAAGCGCTCCTTTCGATCGGTATTGCCGAAGACGTTGGAGTCCGGGCCTGTGACCTAGCGCCGCATCTCATGGTGAGTGGTGAGGAGGTGGAACTTGACCCGGGCGATTGCGAGTCTGATGCGCAGGAAGAGATTCGAGCGGATTTTTTTGGCACGTACACCTTCGCCGCTCCCGGGGCGTATGAGCTTCGGCTGACCCTCGGCGCCGGTAGTGAGAGGGGCACCTTTTCGAAAGTGTTGAATGTTGACGAGGCGGCGAAGCCGTTTATCGTGACGAGAACGCAGTCCACGAACGTTTTTGGCGAGGAGTCGTCAACTGTTTCTTTTTCGGTTCTGTTTAGAGATGATTTTTCCGGATCAATCATCGAAACAGTCCCGAACGATTTTCGCGTTTCAGCGGCCGGCGGGCTCATTGCCGAGGGCGAGTATCAAAAAACAATTACCTGGGATTCGCTTACAGCGAAAGCCGGCGCGATGATCGAATTCTCCTATACATATACGGCGCCACGCGGCCCGACCATGGTTTATCGTCTGGGGCCGCTTCAGTTCGTGGGGGCGACCGGCGAGTCCCTGCACACGGAAGCGCGATCTTGGGGTGCGGTCGTCCGCTGCTCACTCGATGAGTGCGAACCGGAGTAATGCGGATGCGTGCCGTCGCTTTGTGAGACCGGCGTAGATGCTACGGCGAGTGTGGACTTTCAGGTGATGAGTGCCACCGTGAGTGTGATCACGGTACCCCGGAGCTCTACGTGCACTATGTCGCCGACACTCCGTCCGAGGAGCGCGGCGCCGATCGGCGACGTGTGCGAGATGATTCCGTGGGCCGGATTCGTTTCAGTCGAACCGAGAATTTGATACGTTTTTTCTTTTCCAGCGTTCATGACCGTGACGCTGCTCCCAATCTGGACCAGTCTCGTCTGTTTCGGACAGATAAGCTCTGAGTGATCGAGTTTGTACTCGAGTTCAAGAATCCGCTGATTGATCCCGCGCAGCCGGCCTTTCGCGAGCTGATATTCGGCGTTCTCGGAAAAGTCGCCCATTTCCGCAAGCCGGGCGACTTCCGACGCGGCTTCGGGTTGTTTCTTTTTCAGCCGTTCGAGCTTATTTTTGAGTTCATTAAATTTTGCCTCGGTGAGGATGGTGTCCGGGTTTTGCTGGCCGTATTTGCCGGGCTTGCGATAGGGGAGACGCATATATCTCCATGATACCATCTTTCTCCTTTTGGTTGAATATCTAGCGAAATATTGGTATTATGCTATATGTTTATCCAGCCTAGCTGATGCCGAGCTTTGCAAGTCGAAACACTCGTTTACTGATCCGGTTCAATTTTTTTTATTGGCGACTGTATAAGAAACGACCCCAGGCTATGTAATTTTCCCTATGAACGAGAGCCAATGGATCAAACAATTAGAGGAAGAAGGGTACCAGGGAGTTCAGGTATTTTCGAAGGATGCTGGCACTGAGTGGCCGAGCCACACGCATGAGAAGACGACTGTCCATGTTATTCTCTCAGGGGAGTTGTCCGAAGGAGACGAGAACGGGTCGCGCGTGCACCGAGCAGACGACCGTTTCGAAATTTTCGCCGGTAGCGCGCATTGGGCGAAGTGCGGGGATGCGGGGTGCACGTTTATTGTGGGGTGGAGGTAACTCTATGAAAAACTTTTGTGGTCATGAGATAGAGTGGGTCTGGACCATGCGAAAGCTGAATACGCCGCTTTCGGTTTCTTCGTATGTGCCGGGGACCGCATTTGGAGGGAAAAATTTTGATTACCCGATGCATCTGAGTGCGACGTGGTACAACCACGGTGACATCTACTTTGACAGAGAAGAGATCACGGTCATTGGGGCGTTTCTTCAATATAACATTGAGCAGGATAAAACGTACCCGTGTAGGATAGCGAAAAGGGTTTTTTCGCTGGCCAGGCGGATTGATGTGCGGAAAATTCGGGGAACCGATGGTGTATCTCTTCCCAAACTCATTAAACTGTTCCAAAAAGAGCGGAAGGATTTTCTGGTGATGACTGGTTTTATGAGCTATCGCGGCTCAGTGCAGATGGGCGATATTCTGCATGAGAAATTAAAGACCATGCTGGTAGGCCGACTTGGTCGGAAAGGACAGATGAGTCGCCTTGCAGCCTGTCTTGAAATTCTCTCGTATCCCATGTATGAGAGCATTATCGTTGCGGAGAAAAAATTTATTTTGCAGCAAGCACGAATGTTTTCCGGCGCCTCGGAGCGAAGGCAGGAGGAGATCATTGGTGGTTATCTGAGCCGCTATGCCTGGATCGCGTACCATTGGTTTGTTGGTACACCGCCAAGCCGTGATGAAATCTCGGGGCGGCTGATAACATTTGCTTCGGCGGCGAATGAAGAATTGAAGACTCTGATTCACGAGCAGGAAACTGCTGAGAGCAAGATACGAAAAGTCATCATGGACCTGAGGCTGAATTCTGCAGAAAGAGACCTGGTGCGGGACTATCGGACATGGCTTTTTATCCGTTCTTGCGTAAAGGATAGCATCAACAAGGCGGGCTATAAACTTCTGCCAATTCTCTATGCCATTGCTGAACGCGTCGGTATTGAGCCAGCGTCTATCCCATACCTTACCCTTCAAGAAATTGACTCGATTAAAACGATCCCACGCCGCGATCTAGAAAGACATATTGAAGCGCGGCGGGGAGGATTTAGTGCAGGCATCATCCATAATAGATTTCGTTTTGGTTCCTTCAATGCTTCGCGAGTAGAGACAGCCATTCATGACCAGGGCAGTGTCATTACTGGTTCAGTTGCGTATAAAGGTAAAGTCCGAGGTGTCGCTCGAGTTTTGTTATCCCCCAAAGAGCAAGGCAGTCTTCAGGAGGGAGAAATTTTGGTTACCTCTATGACGACACCCGATTTCCTCCTGGCGATGGAGCGCGCCGCAGCGTTTGTCACCGATGAAGGGGGTATTACCTGCCACGCCGCGATAGTCGCTCGCGAGATGAGAAAACCGTGTATTATTGGGACGAAGATGGCGACACAGCGGTTACAGAGTGGTGATATAATAGAGGTGGACGCAATGAGCGGAAAAGTTATTGTCATAAGTGCGTCTTCACTGTGAACGTCTACGTCACCGCCGATTTCTGCGGTCGGATATTTTTTTAGCCATAGCCGATCGCTCTTAATGAGAGTTATATGCTATCTCCGGAAGAACAAAAAACATTGAACACGTATAGTAAGATAGCGGGTGGGCGGCAGAAAGTAGCTTCTGACCCGAATTTTTGGCGAGCTGAATTTGTTCATTTTCGAGAATTGTTGCCAAGGGGTAAGGAAAATGGGATCATATCATATATGTACTCGAGCGGATTCGGAGTATGATACCGGCGTATGCAGGGTACTCGTCAACCTGAATCCTCTATGATCATATCGCGCAAACCGCAACCGAAGGGGGAGGATGTCGAACTGCCGGAATCCTCCCACCAGGTGAAAGAGCATTCACTGCTCCTCGTGTTCCGAATGATCGGCATTTTGAGTTTTTTCTTTGTCATGCAAGTCACCGTGACACTGCTCATTCTTATGCCCTCGGCCATTCCTGTGGATTTGCCGATATCCGACAGCGCGCTCCTCATCATTGTCATCGTGGCAGAGCTCGCCATGGGGATACTCGAAGCCGTCATGCTTCTTTTCGTTACCCTGCACTGGCTCACGACCAACTATTACATCACGCGCGAACATGTCATTCGCTACGCGGGCATCATGAGCGTTGACGAGCACATCTTTGAGCTATCGCATCTGCGCTCAGTGGAACTTCACCAGAGTTGGTTTGGGAGGCTCTGTCACTACGGCAACATTACCCTGCGATTCGCTGTTTCCGGGTATCATGAAGATTTAACGATGAGAGAAATCGCGTATCCGAAGCTCTATGAGCGGGCGTTAAAAAAACACATCCGCGAAAAAAAGCCGGCAAATGCGTTTTAGATGACCTCGCCGCCGAATACTGCGGTCAGCGATCGAATCTGCGAGAGGTCGTCGGGTTCGCGCGCCGGAACGGGTGCGACAGTGACCGCAATTGAGACAGTTGAACCGATGATTGCCGCGAGAGACGCCTCGATTTTTTTTTGATTTTCTTTATTTTTTATGAGCGTATCTTGGTGCAGCTGGTAAGGAACAGCGAGGCGCATGGTGTTCCCCTCAACCGTTTCAAGGACAGCCGTCTGTAACACAAAGGCGAGCGATGGAGACGACTCTTCAAATTGCCTGGTGCAGGCTGCCCAGGCGCTGCGGGCGGCCTCGAGCGTGCACGGCGGTTCGCTCATGACCATGTGTTTCACGCGCTCCGCTATTGTTTTTTTGTTCCCGGATACTTTCACACCAGGCGCGGCATCAGTTTTTTTCAGCACCACATCTGTCTTTTGATGATGGCCGGGCTTCTCCTCTGGCAGGGGTGTTTGACGCTCGGACGAGCCATCAGATGAACACCATCCGATCACCAGCATCTCGATCGGCAGTTCTGGAATGGGCGACTCGGCGATGTCCTGCCGGCGCGTGAGGACGCGGTCCGTAAACTCGAGAACCGTTTTCGGCGGGACCAGATCGGCCAGCGCACGCAGCTTTTTTTTCGCAAGGTCGCTGAGGTCAGCGTTTATGGCTTCCAGCCGTGCGTTCACCTGAGTCACGAGGAGCGCGCGGAGAAGTCGGAGGAGATCATCGGCAAACTGTGACCAGTCCACGCCGCGGGCGCTCCCGTCGGCCACTATCGCCAGGGCGTCGGCCGCTCTTTTTTCAAAACACGCGTCGAGAAAGGCGAGCGTCGCTTCCTGATCACTCGTCGGCAGAAGTGCCGCAGCCAGTTCGATCGTCACCTTTTTTTCTCCGGTCGCCATGAGCTGATCGAGGAGGCTCACCGCATCGCGCGCGCAGCCGTCGCTTTTCGCGATGACGCGACCCAGCACACTCGCCTCAACGGCGATGTCTTCCTTTTTGGCAATGATCTCGAGATACTGCTTCATGACGCCATACGGAATTTTTCGAAAATGGAATCGCTGACAGCGCGAGACAATGGTGTCCGGGAGTTTGGCGAGTTCGGTCGTCGCGAGAATGAAGATGACGTGCGCCGGCGGCTCCTCGAGCGTTTTGAGGAGCGCGTTAAAGGCCGAGGCTGAGAGCATGTGCACCTCGTCAATGATAAAAATTTTATATGGTGATTTGGTCGGCCGGAACTGGGCATTTTCGATAATGTTTTCGCGCACGTTATCAACGCCAGTGTGGCTCGCCGCATCTATTTCAATGACGTCAATCGCGCGCGAGCGGCTGATCTCATCGCATGACGTGCAGTCGTTGCATGGTTCGTGCGCATCGCCTTTTCTTTTTTCGCAGTTGAGCGCCTTGGCGAGGATGCGGGCAGTCGTCGTTTTTCCGACGCCCCGTGGACCGGAAAAAAGGTAGGCGTGCGCGACCAGGTGTTCCCTGATCTGGTTCGTGATGGTCGTCTTGA
>CAYHTX010000059.1:0-6971 GCA_964359615.1 uncultured Gammaproteobacteria bacterium
CTGCCCTGTGACGCTGAGATTTCCACCCGTACTCAGGTTGGTACTGATCGTGGTGGCGGCTCTGGCAACTCCGCCAGATCCAAAAAACGAGAAAATAGCAACAAGCATTGCCGCTATTTTCCATGCACTCCTATTCATAAAAAAGTGACAGGCTCGCCGTCCGCCAATGCGGACGTACGATACATAAAAATAAAAATGTGCTCGCGCGGTTTTTTGCTCAGCCAGTTCCTCCTTAGGAAGCATCCCTGCCTTATCGTTTATCACTTTGGAAGTGTTTGTTTTATCCCCTGGACAACACTGCTGTATTCGTCAAGCGGACCGTAATAGAGAATTTGTTTTTCATTAAGGTACAGCATATCCGGTGACCAGACTGTCTCGCTGAGCGGCGTCAACTGAAAGGTGTTTTTGTCTTTCTCGGTCTCACTTTTCGTGACGACGAGGAGATAGGGGTTTTCAAGCGCGAGCCGTGGAAAAGTCGCGAGTTTGCCGACGTAAATCTCGCCGTTCGGAAAATAGATGAAGGAATAGTGGTCGGGGTACATGCGCGGCCGGAGGGCGACTGCATAGACGATGAGTCCGATGAGCGCCACACCACCGAGGACGGCAAGTGTAATGGAATATCCTTTCTTCATACATCCCTTTGAGATTTTTCCGACAGGCGGGAGAATTTGCATTAGTATAGCAGAGAAAGAAATTGCTGATAAGCGACCTGTGGATAAATGGCTGTAGATTGCCGGGGAGTTTCTTGGTCGAACGGGTCGGTCGCGGTATACTACTCGCCGTTCATATAGATAAAGAGACCAACCTATGGACCGCCGGCGAATGCTCCCCGTCGAAGATACCGGTTTCGAGCAGATAGATCTTGGTCCTCATCGAGTTGAGGATAAATTTTTGCAGGCGGACAGCCTGTCGATGGCGGATATCAAAAAATATGTAAAAGAAATTGTTGCGCATATCAATGAGCTTGATGAGCTCGCGTATGACGAAGCGACTCGGGCCGAGCGAAAGCGTCTTCTCGTTTTCGATACCATGCAGACAAAGAGCATTCTGCGGGGAATTGAGCGGCTGACTGGGGAAAAGGTGGATGAAGCGACGGGCAGGGATATCGAAGCCGCGATCCAGCCCATCCGCCGGGCGATCGTCGAGGAGCTCTCGAATATGCTTGATGTAGATGAATTTTTCATTCTGGAGCGGCAATTAAATAGCCGGGAGAAATATGATCCGGCGACCATGGTGTCTGAACTCCGTGGGCCGGCAGGAAAACGCGGGGTCTATCGCGATGTTACGCATCTTGACCCAGAGTCTACTCTCCGGGAGGACTTGATTGCGGCGGTCGGCGTACTCATGCATGCCGGAGAGAAGAATGCCCATGTGATTCCGATCGCGTCATTTGATGAGAAGACAGGGAACATTGTGACAGAACACCGGCCCATGAAAACGCTCCACGAGATATCGATTGCTTTGAAGCGTAACGACTCGCTTTCCGAGGCACAAAAGGTAGGCGTCAGTCGGTGGCTCCTCCGCGTGGTACTCGATGGCCTCGATGGCGCGTCGTTTCTCGAGCGTCACGGACTCGTCATGCAGGATCTAAAGCCGGAAAATGTGGCCTGGATGGAAGATACGGCGACAGTTATGAAAGGGCACGGAGTATTGTTTGATCTCGATGGGCTTGTTATCCAAGGTGAAATGCGGTTGGGAAGGTATGCGACTCCCGGGTTCGTGCCGCCGGAGTTACGGGCTGGTGCCGCGACACCCGTGACGGCAAAAGAAATGTCCTATCAATTCGGAAAAATTTTGAAACAAATTGCTGAAAGGAAAAATTTTATGCTTCCAGTCGAAGACATGGGAAATCTCGCTCGGTTGATTGCAAACCTTACGGCCAAATCTCCTGAAAAGCGCTTGTCAGTCGGGGAGGCGTATACGGAATTATTTACTTTGCTAAAGGTGAAAACCAAAAGGGCAGCCCATTCATCAGGGAAGATTGAAAAGGCCGCCTAACGCTAGATCGTTTTTTTAAACAGCAGCGGAATCCGGAGGCGCTGTCGGCCGCGCTCCCCCTTGAGCGTGGTTTGTTTCCGCGCCGCGAGGTGCCCGCGTTCGTCGGCGTGCTGGTCGCGCGCATGCGCCCGTTCGCTCGCGGCGAGATGCACCGTGTGTTTGCCGTATTTGTCGGCGAGGGCGTCAATGGCGTGGTAAACGGCCTGGAGCTATTTGAGCTGGAGCGGGGATTCGAAGAGGGAGCCCTGGATGTGGTTTTCTGGGGTGAGTTCAGCGAGGACGACGCCAGTCGCGCGGTAAAGGATACCGGGTTTGAAAAGTTTTTGGTACATGGTCTCGATAAGCGGCAGCATATCAGTCGGGTAGGCAGAACCCCGGGTAAGGGTGCCTTCGAGGGTGCGGATGGAAAAGTTTTGCGTTTTCAAGAAAATGTAGATCTTTTTGGTGACGAGGGTATAGCGGCGGGCTTTGATGCAGGCGTTTTCGACATTTTTCACGAGCTGCGCGTAGACGATATTCGGATCAGTTGACGGGGGAGTGAAGGTGCGGGTTTTGCTGATCGAGGCGTAACTGGTTTTTTCTTCTTTCACAACGTCGTAGACTTTAACGCCCTGAAGTTCGTGCCAGAGTTCTTGGATGGGTTTGGGAAAATGCTCGGCGACCCAGTCAAAAGATTTTTTTGTGAATTGATCTGTCATGGTAATGTCAAATTGATGGAGATGATTCGCCGTGTTATACCCGATGCCCCAGACGCGCTCGACGGGGAGTTTTTTAAGGTAGTCTTCGATGTGGCGGCCGGGGATCGCCGTGAAGCCGTTTGGTTTTTGCCATTTGGAGCCGATTTTGGCGAGGACTTTGGTCGGAGCGAGTCCGACGGAGACCGTGAGATTGAGTTCTCGTTGAATCGTATTTTTTATGTCGCGCGCAATCTTCATGTAGCCCATGTGATGCGGCCCGCGCATACCGGTAATATCGGCAAAGGCTTCGTCAATGCCGTACTCCTCAACAATGTCGGTGTAGCGACGGATGATGGCGAACATGCGTTTCGAGAAAAGGCTGTACGTCTCATAATCGCTCGGGACAATAATGGCGTCCGGGCAAAGTTTTTTGACGTCGCCGAGCGGTACGCCGCGCTTAATACCGAATTTTTTGGCTTCATAACTCGCGGCTGACACAATGCCGCGCTCTTTGCCGGTAATGACTGGCTTCCCTCGGTACTCTGGATGAATCGCCTGTTCGCAGCTCGCAAAAAAGGCATCACCGTCAACGTGGATGATGGCGTTGGGGAAGGAGAGAAGTTTGGCGGGGGTGGACCAGGACATACATTTTTGGAAGGAATGTATTTACTCTCAGAAAAAAGTTCCCTCCCCTACGTAGGGGAGGGTGAGGGATGGGTTACGCGGATGGGGCAGAAGCAGCTAATCTACATTTTAAAGAAATATCTTGTAACACGTTTTCTCGTTCAAACAGTACCTGATCATTTTTATAACGAAGCACAGTATACCTCCGGGCTTCAAGAAAATATTCGCGCAATTTATCGTACCGAAGCTGCTCTGTGTGCACGGGGCCATCAACTTCAATAATGAGTCTTAATTCATGACAATAGAAATCAACGATAAATTTTTCAATACTAAATTGCCGTCGAAATTTATAACCGAGTTTTTCTCGGCGTATTTCTTGCCAGAGGACGTACTCGGCTTTGGTTGGTTGGGAGCGGAGTGAACGTCTGCGTTCCTTCGACACTGGTGTATTTTGGAACCATCGTGTGTACTGCATACGCGTAACCCCCTCCTCGCCTCCCCCTATCTCCCCACTGCGTGTGGTCGAGGGGGAGGAATTTAAATATAAATGAAATCGCGGGCAAAAATACCGAAGATCCTTCAGGCTCGACTCAAAGTATCATGCTTCCTCCATGCTTGATACCGAAGATGCCGTTCTCTTCAGTATCTTTGTTCCCAATTCTGCTTATCTACTGATGCTTCATACTTAACCTGAATTGCCAATAAAAAAAGGTTAAGCTCAGTGTTTAAGATCACTCATCCATGAAATCAATTTACGCTACATACTTCCGAATCACACTCGTCACCACGCCGCCGATTTTGAGTTCTTCTTTCGGATGAATATCCGGGTAGTTTCGGTTCGCGGCTCTGAGCCACATACGGTCATTGCGTTTGATAAAATATTTGATAGTCCATTCGCGATCGACTTCCGCGACCACGATATCGCCGGTTTTCGGCGTGCGACTCCGGTCGACAATGACGAGGTCGCCCTGCATAATCCCGGCGTCAATCATCGAATCGCCGGAAATTGTGAGAAGATAGCTTGCCTCGGGATTTCTGATGAGCCAGTCATCGAGGCTCATGGTGTCAACGAGTTCTTCTTCAGCCGGTGACGGGAACCCGGCGGCTACTGTGCCGAGTACCCGGAGCCCATACAACTTGTCGGTCGGAATCAGTTTGCCATGGTCGGATTTTCGGATCAGTCCGCTGTCAAAAAATTTTTTGATATAGGTATGTACCGAACCTTTGGATTTCATGTCAAAAAGTCGGACAAGTTCGTTATACGTCGGCAGGCGGTGGTGCTCGCGATAAAATTTCACGAGCTGGTGTTTGCGTTTCTCAAAGAGAGAGGGGAGAGGGTGCACAGAGAGAAAAGAAAAATTCTTGAGTTCATTATATAAGAACATTTGTTCTTATGTCAAAAGGTGGGTTATCCACATGGTGGATTTGGCAATCGAATTTTTCGATTGGTGAGTGACCCTGATACTTCCCGATCCGAATGTCATCTGTACGTGGCGTAAAGGTGATTGAGGAAATAAAAAACGTCTGTAAGTTCTACAGACGTTTTTTATTTAGCGATATTCTCCTCCCCTAACAGGGGAGGCAGGGTGGGGTCGTCGAAGTCCTGGAAGAGGGTTTTATTGATTGCTGTCTAGAAAATGTTATCTCCAGTACATAAATCTTCATTGAAAAGCCGTTTACATACTCCGACAGACCCCCTCCCGCTCCCCCTCATAGGGGGAGAACGTTTTGGTTACACCCGCTCCAAATCAAGGGTATCTGTCAGCTTCACCTGCTCGACAAACTCGGGCATGTGAGAGACGAGAATAATCGCGCCCTCGAAGTCATCAATCGCTTTCGCGATAACAGGAATATGGCGGAAGTTGATGTGGTTGGTCGGTTCGTCGAGGATGAGGAGGCCGGGTTGTTGGAGAACGAAGCGTGCGTACGATAGAAGTCCTTTTTGTCCTTCGGAGAGAGATCCGACTGGATTTTGCATGAGATTCGCGGAGAGAAGAAACTGCGCGCCCGTAGCGTAAATGGTTTCGTTGTTTGGCACATCCATCATTTCGGCGAGTGACTCGTACACGGATTTCCCGAAATCGAGTCCTGAGAAATCCTGGCGATAGTAGCCAACTTTGACGCCCTCAGATATTTTAGCGCCGTCAGATTCACCAAGCGCAAGCTCGCGCAGCAGCGTACTTTTACCAATCCCATTTGGCCCGACAATCTGGAGGCGATTGCGGCGCCAGAGTGAAATTTCGACGGGCTTTACCACGCGTTCGTGATTCACAATCACGCCCACTGAAGAAATTTTCACGACGACCTCTGCCCAGTGCTGCGCCGGAATCACAAACGGCCGGATGGTCTTGTCATCTTTTTTGACGTCAACTATATTCTCTTCGTCTTCCGCCACTTCTTCTTTGAGTTTCGCCGCGAGTTTGCGCATCTTGCCGCCTTTGTGGGCGAAAAAGTTTACTTTGTCTTTGCGGTCTTGGATATTTTTGAGAAGCTGCGCGTTTTTTCGCTCTTCGCGTTCGATCTGCGCCTGGATTTGCTCTACCACATCAAAATAATTGCCGACGTATTGCTCAACTTTTTTGGTATAGACATCGAGGTTGAGGACTCCGTCAGTAAAGGCATTGAGAAAATTTGAGTCATGAGAAATCACAATCACGGTTTTGTCATACATCATGAGAAATCCAGTGAGGTGCTCAATCCCGGCGGCGTCGAGGTTGTTCGTCGGCTCATCGAGGAGGAGAATATCCGGCTTTTGGATGAGGGCGTAGGCGAGGAGCAGGCGCGCCTGTTGGCCGCCGGAGAGTTCTTTGATTTTTTTCTCGAGTGGTATCGTGAGATGAACGATTTCGAGGACATCGTGCACCAACTTTTCGAGATTATATTGTTTGTTTTGAAAAGCGGTCGCGAAATAGTCGAGGACAGTCAAATCAAAATATTCCTTCGGCATGACCTGGGTCGCAATCGCGATTGAGGCGCCGTCTCGGATGTGAACCTTGCCAGATTTTGGTTTGAGGGTTTCTTTCTCGATGCCTGCCGCCCCAAGAACGAGTTTAAAAATAGTGCTCTTGCCAGCGCCGTTTTGACCCATGATCGTTATCTTGGCGTCTTCGCGCACCGAAAAACTGGCCCCTTCAAGAATAGGCCGGTCGTCAATGTATTCAAACGAGACATTGTCAAAACGGAGGATGACGTTGCCTTGGTTCATAGCGGGGAGAGTATAGGGCAAAAACGTGGTTTTGTCAATGTGGTTACGAGGTCGCTAACAGGTTGACATTTCATAAAAAAAAGAGTAGGGTGCGGGTACTGTGCCGCGATGCGGCAGGTGGAGGAAATCGTGGAAGAAAATTTCTGCAGTTACGGACAAACAAACGGCCGTGTGGCGCTCTGGCAGGCCGTCCTGCTCATGGTCCTCGACCGCGAGGACCTGAAGCAGCTCACGCCCGATGGCGACTTCGGGGTCGTCACCCGCGACCTCACGGCCAAAGTCGTGAAGGAAGAGCGAGAGCAGGGGCGACTGCGTGGTTTTCCCTGGCTGGACGGTCGGACGGTGACCAATGAGTTGGTCTTCGCCATGTTCGACTGGGTCGACGACGATCGCTTCGGGGTTCTCCGGGAGGTGGACTGCACCCCGTATACTAGACACCGAGTGTAAGGAGACGGATAATCTCAACA
>CAYHTX010000060.1:0-6944 GCA_964359615.1 uncultured Gammaproteobacteria bacterium
ATCGGCGGACACCGATATTTTCGCTCTGCGGATATAGACAACTTTTTGCGTGACATTGTGGCGCAAGCCAAACAGTGGGCCAGCGGAACCAGTCCAATTGAGCCGCCAGGAGATGTCTATTGTCAAACGGCAGATATATTCCAGGCGCGATTATCGAGGTTTGAACGCTCCTTAGGCGCCATACCGGATCTAAAAAACACCTTTACCCTGATTTCTTCCGTGACTGGGGAAGTTGGGAATAACTCCTTTGATCATAATATCGGCAACTGGCCGGATATTCCCGGAATATTTTTCGGCTACGATCTGGCCCGCAGATACCTAGTGCTTGCCGACCGCGGCCAAGGCGTACTCAAAACGCTCAAGCGAGTACAGCCAGCACTCATGAATGATACGGAGGCGATTACCGTTGCTTTTACAAAAATTATTTCCGCCCGCGCGCCGCAAGCACGGGGCAATGGCCTGAAATATGTCCGGCGTGTGGTTGTGGAGCAGCAGCTGGGACTCATATTTATTTCCGGAAACGCCCAGCTCACGATGAGCGGGAAGGGAGACGGCCTGCGTTTTAACGCCAGCGACCGATACTATCAAGGATGTTTGGTGCAAATCACATTTTAACCATTCGCTATGAAAATTTTTCTCCACAAATTTGGCACAACACTGACCTCGAGACAGATGGGAAAAGAGGCATTGGCGGCGCTACTGCCGATGCTTGCCCCGCTCGGTAAAGATGAACAGTTGGAAATTGATTTTTCCATGGTGGGAACATTCTCGCCGTCGTGGGCAGACGAATTTCTCATCCCACTGCTTCGCATATATCATGAGCGGCTCAAGTTGAACCCATCGGACAATGCCGCAGTAAAAACAACGATTAATTTTTTGGAGGATGTGCATCGGGAAAAATTTTTTTACACCTCATAAGTCTACCTGCCGTATGCAAACATTCTTTTCTATTTTTTTATCCGCGGGCATCTTCGGCGCTTTGATTTTGTTATTTCTTCTCTACAAAAAATTACAAGCGTCACAGAAACCCAAAGACGGTGAGCAAAATCTTTTCCTCATGCTCCAGCAACAGATGCAAGAGCTCGCCCGCACAGTAGATCAAAAAATGGCGGACACGCACCGCGCCATGAACGAGACGCAAGAAAACATTCACAAAACAATCCAATCGCAATTCTCGCAAAGCGCCCGCATCATTACCGAAGTCACGGAAAAACTCACCAAGCTCGACGAAACCAACAAACAAGTCGTCTCCTTCACCGACCAGATGAAAAACCTCGAGCGCGTGCTCACAAATTCCAAAAACCGCGGCTCACTCGGCGAAGCCGGACTCGAGCTCATCCTCTCGAACATTCTCCCGCCGGGATCCTACAAAATGCAGTACTCATTCCTCGATGGCGAAACCGTGGACGCCGCTATTTTTATCAAAGATCAGATTCTGCCGGTGGATGCGAAATTTTCTCTCGACAACTACCGCCGCATTATTGACGAAATCAATCCGGAAAAAAAAGAGCTCCTCGAAAAAGAATTCAAAAATGATTTGAAAAAACGGATTGACGAAACCGCCAAATATATCCGGCCGAAAGAGAACACGCTCGACTTCGCTTTCATGTTCATTCCGGCCGAGGGAATTTATTATGATCTCCTCATTAATGAAATCGGCGCGGTGAAAGTCAATACGCGGAGTCTTATTGATTACGCGTTTACCGAAAAGAAAGTGATTATCGTTTCACCGACCACGTTCGCGGCCTATCTCCAAACCGTGCTCCAGGGACTCCGCGCCCTCCAGATCGAGGAATCAGCCAAAGAAATCCGCAAACGCGTCGAACAGCTTGGGAGCCATCTCGGTAGCTTCGACGCCTATATGCAAAAACTCGGCAACAATCTCGGCACCACCGTCGGCATGTACAATCAGGCCTATAAGGAGCTGAATAAAATTGATAAGGATGTCATGAAAATCACTGACGGCGAAAAAAAGATTGTCGAAGTGATTGAGCTCGAAAAGCCGCAAAGCGTGGAAAAAACCTCATGACACCGTTCGCCTTGACAGCGCCGAAAAAATGCCGTATACTTTCCCCACTCTCACGTAATTTACTCTCTCCCTTCGCACGCGGAGAAAGAGGATTTAGAAATATCTATGCCGATTAAAAAGAACGCCAAAAAAGCTCTGCGCCAGGCAAAAAAACGCGCGGAACAGAATGCCATATTTCGTCGCGCCTATAAGCAGGCTGTCAAAGTCACCGGGCGCGCCGTAGCCAGCGGCACAGGGGATCTCAGGGAGCTCGCCCGCCTGGCCCAAAAGACCCTCGACAAGGCCGCCAAGCGCGGTGTCATCAAGAAAAAAACGGCCGGACGCAAACTCTCCCGTCTCATGAAAAAACTCAATGCGCCAAAAAGCGACGCTGCGAAATAAGATCGAGAAAACCCCCGACATCGGGGGTTTTCTTTTACTCGCATGTGTCCCGCGTCCCGGACGCTCGATCTTCCGTCACTCGGTCTCGATACCAAGGCCCGCGGGTATCAGAAGATGATTTCCATTCCCTGGACTCGGCGTGAACCGCGAACCTGGTTCACACCGTCTGAGGCGTGAGCGTCCGTCGCGCCACAAATACGTCGAGCAGCTCGTCTGGCTGGCCGCGACCGGTTTTTACCTGCTCTTCGATCAGAAGGAGGTCTCGGTAGACGCGGGATAGCGCGCCAAACGAATACCGTTTCACGGTTGGCAGCGACTTTTTAACGGCAAACGGATGGTGTCCGAGACGAATAGCGATGTCAGACGAGGTAGCCCCATCCTCACGATCGAGAAGATCCCGCATTTCGAGAAAAATTCGAAACTGCCGCATCAGCATCGCAAAAATATACAGCGGATCCTTACCCAGTCGCTCCTGTTCGCCGATCATCTCATAGGCCGCTTTCCCCCGGCCTTCGACGATGGCATCAACGAGTGCGAAAATACTCTCATCAGACTTTTCATCGAGAAAAATTTCAACATCCGCCCTTTCGATGGGCCGCCGGGAAGACTTCGTGTACGCAATGAGCTGCTGGATAAGAGTATGAACGCGAGCCAGATCGCCTCCGGCGACCGCGGCCAGGCGCTGAACGGCGTCATTCGCCGCTGCTCCGCCCCCCGCGTGTACCGCGTCAGATATCCAAGAAATGAGACTACGGCCAGTCAAAGGATCGAAGCGGTACACAAATTTCTCCTGGATGAGCTTCTCAAACAACGCCTTCGCCTCTTTACCCTTAAATGAATCCGTCGCTTCCCAAAACACGAGGATCGTTTGCTCGGGAAGCTGCCCTGCGGCCAGCGCCTCCGCGATGTACCGGAGGAGGGGAGTAGCGCCTGCCGCCGCGAGCAGATGTTTCACTACCACCATTCGCTTTTCAGCCAAAAAAGGCAGTGTGCGGATTTCTTCGAGCATGCGACCGGCCTGTCTCTCCTCGGTCATGTCAATGACCGTCGTATTATACCCGGCCGGATCGCGCTCGGCGCGAAATTTCTTCACCATGTTCTTCCGCTCCCGGCCGCTCCGGAACGCGTCTTTGCCGTACAAGAAAATAATCATATTGAATTCTTTGTCTGCCAGCCCTGTGGCGCAGAAATCCTTTCCAACCGCGTCTATTGTAACTTTTTTTCCATCAGACAACAAGCGATCGGCTGACAAATTTTATCTATAATAAGGCAAAAACTGTTTCCTAGTGAGAGCAGACAGAAAAACTTCTGTCTAGTTAGTTATCCACACCCTGGTTTTTCTTGACAACTGAGCAAAATAATGCTATGCTTCCTTTTATGTACCCTAAAGGAGTCTTTTCCCCGTTCCGTCTGCTCGCGCAGACGGAACCTGCGAATCCTTTACGGCGCTTGGGCCATCGTCCAGCATTTCACTCCCCGCCACGGCGGGTAGAGTCTAATCGGACAGTAATTCAGCTTTTATTTTTGACTCGTGCCAAACACGATGATGAAATAAAACCCCCATGTATTACAGAGCCTCTCTATTTGGACCTTATATGCTTTTCTTCGCGTATATTGTGGCCCACATAGAGAATGCTCCGACATCCTCGGAGCAACGCAGTGTTGAAGGCCTGCTCGTCAGGATTTTCAACACGTACACTTGCGGGGCGACCTACTCAAAACGACTTCGTCGCCCTGCCCCAAAAAACTTTTTCCCTCCTTGCCCCGAAGCACCCCCCTGTGCTATACTCCGGGCAAGGAGTTTTTTATTACTACTATGAAAACCATGCTCAACTGGTTCCACACGCTCATCGGCAAAAAAGAAAATTGCGAAGGCGCCTGTGAAGGAAAATCAAACTGCGACACCAAAGGCGGTTGCGGATGTGGCGAGAAGAACGATGCCTGCTGTATGAACCACGAAGAACGAACGAACGACGGCCAGGCCTGCTGCAAAGAGAAACACTAAAAGAATCTCTCAAAAGACCCTGCACCAGGGTCTTTTTTTGTTCAGTGGCGCTATATTTCCACACGCTCTAAATCTCCCCACCGCTCGCCCGCGCTCACATGCACTTCGACCGGCACACGAAGTTTGGCCACGCCCTCCATCGCTTCCTTCACCGCCTTCCCCACGGCTTTTTCCAGGCCCGCCCTTACTTCAAACACGAGTTCATCGTGCACCTGAAGGATCATTTTTACATCTTCTATTTTCCATTTTTCATTCGGCCCGAGCTCATGACTGAGGCTCCTTTCTATTTTCTCGTGCACGGCTATCATCGCCATCTTCATAAGATCCGCCGCGGTCCCCTGGATCGGCATGTTGATCGCCATGCGCTCACCCGCGCTCCGGAGTTGAAAATTCTCGGCCTTGAGCTCCGGAATGTAGCGCCGGCGGCCGAACAGCGTTTCGACGTAACCGGCTTTTTTGGCGAAGGCGAGCGTCTGATCGACATATTTCTTCACTCCGGAAAACCGCTCAAAATATTTTTGGATAAATTCCTTCGCCTGCCACTGTGGGATGCCCGCGCGCCAGGCCAGGCCGTATGCCCCCATACCATAGAGGACGCCGAAGTTCACTTCTTTCGCCGCATAGCGCATCGCCTTCGTGACCTCGTCGAGCGGCACGTTATTCATCGCCGCGGCCGTCGCCTGATGAATATCCTTGCCTTCCTGAAAAATCCGAATCATGGTTTCATCTTCGGCGAGCGAAGCGACGATCCGCAGTTCGATCTGCGAATAATCAGCGGAGAGGAGGCGATACCCCGGAGCGGCAATAAAGGTGTTCCGCACCTTTCGACCGAGGTCAGTGCGGACGGGAATATTTTGTAAATTTGGATCAACGCTGGAAAGCCGCCCGGTGGCCGCCACCGCCTGATTGAAATGCGTGTGAATCCGACCGGTTTTCGGATGAATCAGGGTGGGGAGAACATCGACATAGGTATTCTGGAGCTTTGCGAGTTCTCGATGTTCTTCAATCATTGGAATAATCGGGTGGAGATCGCGAAGTTTTTCGAGCTCAGACGCGGCCGTCGAATAGCCGGTTTTGCCTTTTTTCACGCCATCGGTCGGGAGTTTCAGACGATCAAATAAAATATCGCGGAGTTGGGTCGACGACGCCACATTAAACTCTTCCCCGGCCTCTGCCCACACTTTTTTTATAATGTCATCAATAGCCCGCGCCACGTCTTTGGATAATGCTTGGAGCATGTCCGTATCGACTGCCACACCATAGATCTCCATCTCGGCCAAGACCGGAATGAGCGCCATCTCGACCGTATCAAAAAGACCGCGATCTTCGGACTCCTCCAGCGCCTTGGCAAATTTTTTATAGACCGCATACATGGACACGACCTCCTCGCCAACGGCTGACACATCTGGCCCGAATAAACTCGTCTGATCTGTCACGACCGGGGCATCGACGCCAAGCTCGCGCATGAGGATCGAAGACAGGTCATGGGCGCGGGTACTCGAGTTCAAAAGATATGATGCAATCATGACATCAAAGAGAGTATTCTGCGCGTTGACCTCTTGGAGCTGTAAAAATTTTACAAATTCTTTCACATTGTGTCCGATAAAAAGATGGTCCGGATCAGTAAATAACTGAAAAAATTTTCCCTGCGTGGCGCGACTAAGCGCCGCCCACTCGATCGCATAGACCTTCTTATCGAGAAGAAATACGAGGGTTTTGAGTTCAGTCGTGAAGATATCACCGGACGTGAAGAGCCACTGACAAACAATCTCTCGCGTCTTGCCGACAGCCAAAAGAAACGCTTCGCTCTTTTTTTCATCAAGTTGAATAATACAAACGTCTGACGTGTTTTTCTCGGCTTTTTTTCGCGGCGCCTCGTTCGCTTCAGATGCTTTCCCCACTACTCGTTTTAACAGCGAAAAAAATTCAAACCGTCGCAGCAGCGCCCCGACTTTTTCCGGATCCGTTTCACTGCGCTTGGTTTCAGAAAAAATAAACGGCAGTCCCGGTACATCGCATTTGATCGTGGCCAGTTCTTTACTCATCTTCGCATCGGCTTCGCCAGACTCGAGTTTAGTGAGCACTGCCGGCTTCAGTTCTGCCTGAACTTTTGATGTATCTTTTTTCATTTTTTTATACAATTCCTCAATACTGCCGAATTTCAAAATAAGTTCCGTCGCCGTCTTCTCGCCGATACCTTTGACGCCTTTAATATTATCTGACGCGTCGCCGCGGAGCGCCTTGTAATCCACCACATGCTCCGGCCCAAAGCCGTATTTCTCCTTCACCTTTTCCCGATCAAAGAGGACAATGTCAGACAAGCCCTTCCGAAGTTCATAGACCTTCACCTGATCGCCAACGAGCTGCAGCATATCCATGTCGCCCGTCACGATCACCACTTCTATGTTCTGCTTGCTCTTTTCTATGTTCTTCACTACCGTCCCGATCACGTCGTCCGCCTCGTAGCCTTGCTTGGTGTAGATCGGGATATTAAAAGCCGTCACTAATTCATAAATCAGCGGAATCTGA
>CAYHTX010000061.1:0-6767 GCA_964359615.1 uncultured Gammaproteobacteria bacterium
AATGCGTAAAGAAGTGAGAGGTAATCAATGCAGCCGAGCGATCCGCCCGGGTGGCCGCTTTGAGACTGCTTGAGCATCTCGATGATTGTCCGGCGGCAGGAGGTGGCGAAGGCGGTGAGGAAGGCGAGGTGTTGCCTCGAAAGTTTGCTGGTAAGCTTTGGGGTATTTGTCATAGGCTGGACAGGAAAAGCGCGGGTAGTATACCCTCGATTTTTTATTTTCTCAAGGTGTTCACCTCTTGCGTTTTCGGCGTGAGTTGCTATTGTGAATTCAAACAACTTGGGCCGCCCGAAGGGGCGGCGGAGGGTAGTCAAATGTTCGGATACATCTGGGGTCACGAGCTGTTTCCGTTTCTCGCGTTCTTCGTCGGACTGTCGCTCGCGTCGGTGGTCTGCGCACTCTTGGCGGTCCGGGATTGCGTTCGGGAGCGGCGGCGGACTGGAGCGCTGGCGGCGGAACTCCGGCGGATCGAAGAGGAGCGATCGGCGCTCATGGCAGAGTTTCGGTCGGTGAAGGCGGAGCGAGACCACTACCTCGGCATTCTCTACGCCCTCAAGGACGCAAGAGATAGGGGGCGGAGTACTCCGTCGCAGCCGTCTAAGCGGGCAGAGGTCGTCTTCGACGAAGAGCCGACGCATGCGGCCGATGAAGCGCCGGCCGATGCCCGCGACGCACATCTGGTCGCCGTTCTCACGGGGGCCGTGAGTGATGAGGTGAGTCCGGTCGAAATCGAGCGGTATCAGGCGACGGGGGCCGAACCGCTCGAGCCAGAGCTGCCGCCGAAGCGGCAGCAGCGCGGCCGCTCCGCGATCGGCGTCATCAAAAAAAAGAAGGAAGGAGGATAAAAAAACAGAACGCGCCGGATGGGTCGGATGAACGGTCGGAGGTTGAAGCCAGCTCATCGAGTTGGCTTCGCGCGTTTTTGGGCGCAGATTATTTTTTCATGAGCGCTTTAAACTCTTCGACCATGGGGACCTGTTCTGATTCGAGACCATACCCATCGGCAATCGCGACCGCGGTCCAGTCGGCGAGGAGAAGGGAAGAAAAAATTTTTTCAAAGACGTTTTTTCCGGTGAGGGGGAGTGTCTCTACCGGCAATTGTCGATCGCGGTACAACCCCTCTAAGATCCTCATGCGTTTCACCACGCGCGGATGATCTTTTTTATCCGAAAGGAAAAGAAAGTAAAATGGTTTTGCGAGCGCGCGGGATGCGTCGCGGACGTCAAAGCCGGTCATTTCATTGTGATTGAGTTCCGGCAGCACATTGTAGAAAGCGGGAATTTTTCCCGTTTCATTCAGTTTAATTTTCCAGTTATAGGCGATGGCCTGATTGGCGCGCGAGGCATACATGACCGGAACATACTCTTTGAGGCGGGCGGCTAACGCATTTCCTTGGCTCAGGAGTTCTTTTGGTCTGAGGGATGTGGCGAGGCGGCTCGCGAGCCGGAGCGATGCTTCGTCACCGATGACTTTGAGGATGGCGAGGAGACTGAATCCGAGGGCCGAGCGCGGCTGGATGCGGGTATTCGGCAGCTCGATGTATGGGATCCGATTTTTTTTGGCGCGGGCAATAACCTCGCCGCCGACCGCGATAGCCACGAGCGGCAGCTTGTTCTTTTTTGCCTCTTTCATGCCGTCAATGACTTCTTCGGTATTGCCCGAGTAGGAACTCGCAATCACGAGCGTATCTTTACAGTCTGCCTTGGCGCGGGCGGGAAGTCCGTAGTCCATGTGAACCGTGAGGGGAAGTTCTGGCCGCGCGAGCAGCGCGAGGTCAGCCGCGAGGTGCGATCCGCCCATGCCGAGAAGCACAAATTTTTTATATGCGCGGAGCTTCCCGCCGAGCACTTCAGGTTTATACGTAAACTGCTTTGGAAAATCGTAAATGGCGTCGGACATCATAGTACAACATTAATTTACTGTTTCCCTTTCACCTTCTCCCAATCAGCCAGAAACATTGCGAGCCCCGTATCTGTCAGCGGGTGTTTCACGAGCTTTTCTAAAATCTCCGGCGGCATGGTCGCGATGTCAGCTCCCAGTCTGGCTGCGTCAATCACGTGTCGTGGGTGGCGCACGCTCGCGACCAGCACTTCAGTATCAAAGCCATAGTTCGCATACATCTCGATAATTTCGGCGATGAGGGCCATCCCATCTTCGGCAACATCATCGAGCCGGCCGATAAAGGGACTCACGAGCTCGGCCCCGGCTTTCGCGACGAGGAGTGCCTGGCCGGCAGAAAAGACCAGCGTTACATTCGTCTTAACGCCTGCTTTCTTAAACACCTGGACTGCCTGGAGGCCATCCGGCGTGCACGGCACCTTCACATACACATTTTTGTGCCACTTGGCATAGCGGCGGCCTTCGGCGAGCATGCCTTTGACGTCAGTCGCGATGACTTCGGCGCTGATTGGACCATTCACGACTTTCGCAATCTCTCTGATGCGTTTTTCGAGTGAGACGCCTTCTTTGGCAATGAGGGTCGGGTTGGTGGTCACGCCATCCACCATGCCCCAGGCGGCATATTGTTTAATGGATTCGAGGTTCGCGGTGTCGAGAAAAAATTTCATACGAGATAAAGATACTGGCACGTACATCGGCGCGTGCATTATAGCGCAGCCCATCGTGTTCTACAAGCGGAGCTTCTGTCCCGTCACTCCGGCTTAAAACGATGACGGGCGCGGGGTCGAAGAGAGCCGTAACAGAAAAAAGAGCAGCGCGATCTGGAGAAGAAGAATGACAATCATGACTGCTTGAAATGAGGTTTTTTGCGTCTTATGTCGAAAGACATGCATAGCGAAAAGCGCTCCGGCTGAGCCGCCGAACGCCATACCGAGCCACAACGTTCGTTCGCGAATGCGGCTCGCGCCGGGGGTGGCGGATTTGAGTTTATCGAGGCCAAACAGGAGAAAGGTGAGAGCATTCACGATGAGGAGGTAGAGGACGAGCGCTTGGGCGAGAAGGGAAAATGATCCGAACCAGTCGGTGAGCCGCATACGATCAAATTTTTGTCGCAAGATTGCTCGGCGGCGCGTGCAGGTGGAGCCTGCGGTCTTCGTCGGCAAGTCGGAGGATTTCACTCCGAATCCGGTCGGGGCGGCTGATTGAACGGAAAATAATATCGAGGTTCATCGAGGCGGTTTTGACTTTGACATCCCCGAAGTGGAAAAGCGTCGGGAACACTCCGTGGATCTCCGTCGTCACGTCCTGCACCTGATGGAGATCAAGCTCAGTGATCGTACGCGAGAAAATTCCCTGTTGTTCGATGTCGATGATGCGGTCATTCGTGACGATCCAGAGGTCGAGGTAGTAATCAACGAAATGCGTGTAGAAAAAAAGGAGAGTCGAGAGATAGTAAACCGTCGTAAGAATGACCATGGATGCGTAGTGCGCGGGTGCGGTCGAGAGTGTGGGGAAGATGGAAACGAGCACCGGCCCGAGAACCGCCGGAATGAGGAGAAGGACGATGAAAAAAAGGAGCGTCGGAACGAAGGTCAGCATATGACGCCGGAGGGTATACTCGATCCGCTCGTAGGATTTTTTGCCGATGAGTTTATCAATCTGCATACGGAATTAAAAGGCCGAATCAGCCTCGCCGCTCAAGGTTTCGGCGGCGATCGACAGGAGCGGCTCCTGCCAGTCTGTGTCACGCAGTGCGGCAGAGGCGAAGAGCATGGCTGTCACTGCTCCGATCGTGATGAGTGCAGTCACGAACATCGTCGTCCCGTTTACGGCATGGCTCATCACAATGTCGCGGATATTTATATACATGAAAAGAAGAAATACCAAGAAAAAGATGAGGAACGCGACGAGGAGGGAATAGAGCGGGATGGTCATAGGGGGAGACGCGAATCTTTCTTTCCGAGGTGCGCATAGGCAGATTTGGTGGCTTTCCGGCCACGCGGGGTGCGCTCGAGCATGCCGATCTGGAGGAGGTAGGGTTCGTAAATCGTTTCAATGGTTTCGATTTCTTCGGCAACCGCCGCCGCCAGCGTTCCGAGGCCGACCGGGCCGCCGGCGAATTTTTCGATAATGGCACGCAACATCACGCGGTCCGCTTCGCCAAGACCATGCTCATCGATCGCGAGCATCTCGAGCGCCTCTCGCGTGACCTCAGGCGTAATCTGCCCCGCATGACGCACGTCGGCGACGTCGCGGACGCGCCGGAGGAGCCGATTCGCCACCCGCGGAGTACGCCTCGCGCGCGCGGCGATCATCTCACCGGCTGTCGGATGGAGGACGACGTCCAGAATCTCCGCATTCTTTTTCACGATGTGCTCAATATCTTTTTTTTCATAAAAATTGAGATGGAAGACGTGTCCAAAACGGTCTCGGAGCGGCCCGGAGAGGAGGTTCATTTTCGTGGTGGCGCCGACGAGCGTAAATTTTTCAAGCGGCATCCTGAGGGTGCGCGCGGTCGGGCCTTTGCCGACGATAATATCGAGGACGAAGTCTTCCATGGCGCTATAGAGTACTTCTTCGATGGCTTTATTCATCCGGTGGATCTCGTCAATAAAGAGCACGTCGCCCCGTCCGAGGTTCGTGAGAATGGCTACGAGGTCTCCGACCCGCTCCAGCGCCGGTCCGGAGGTGACCTTGAGACTCACATCCATTTCGCGCGCGACAATATGCGCGAGTGTGGTTTTCCCGAGTCCGGGGTTGCCGTAGAGGAGGACATGTTCGAGCGGCTCAGCGCGCTTTTTGGCGGCTTCGATCGAAATGGAGAGCGGGATTTTGATTTCATTCTGGCCGACAAATTCAGCGAGTCGTCTCGGCCGGAGCGTGGTCTCGATGACCTCCTCTTCGGTCGTGATGAGCACCTCACTGGACAGCTGGGCGTCTGGCGACGGGTTGTCAGGAGAGATATGGTTCGTCATATTACGCGGGTAGTGTACCCGCTTCCCGAGAAAAGTTCAATCTGCGTCACGCGCTGTTTGCACGGAGTATTTTCATGTGGATAAGTCGCGTCATTGTCCGACACGGCAGTTTTTTTATCGCTTTCTTGAGAGAAATTTTTTTCTTTTGCCGCGCGTTTCGCCAGGCGGCGCGGGGTGTGTTATACTACGTTTTGTCCATGAAAAATACTACAGATTGTGTCTAAAAATTATTTAGACCACAATATATAGTATCATGACAGGAGAGGGACGAAACGCCGGCGAGGCGTTTTTTACACCCGAATCCGTTCATTATCTTAACGTACCGTATATGGGGCCTATTCATATTAAACCAAACACGCAGGGAGAGACCGGGACGCGCCCGGATGAGGTTTTTTTTTCGTATCATGAACAAGGACTCCGTTTTGAGCGGCGGTTCAGCGCCGAAGGCGTCAGTCCGTTTGATATGGTGGAGTATGAAAAGCGAACCTCCGTCATCCGCGAACCGGATGGGACGGTCGTCTTCGAAATGAAAGATATTGAAATTCCCAAACAATGGTCGCAGGTGGCGACCGATATCATCGCGCAAAAATATTTTCGCAAAGCCGGCGTGCCGCAGTACCATAAAGACGGCTCGCCGAAGCTTCAATCCGACGGATCGCCCGTGCTTGGGTCTGAGACGAGCGTGAAGCAGACGATGCATCGCCTGGCCGGCACCTGGCGCTACTGGGGCGAAAAGTATGGCTACTTTGCGTCGAAGAAAGACGCGGAGGTTTTTTATGATGAACTCGTCGTCATGATGCTCCGCCAGATGGCCTCTCCGAACAGCCCGCAGTGGTTTAACACCGGACTGCAGTGGGCGTACGGCATCAATGGCCCTGCCCAAGGCCACTATTACGTGGATCCCGATACGGCAACGCTGACCCGGTCAAAGGATGCCTACAGCCATCCTCAGCCGCACGCGTGCTTTATCCTCTCGGTGAACGATGACCTCGTGAATGAGGGCGGCATCATGGATCTCTGGGTCCGCGAAGCGCGCATCTTTAAGTACGGCTCTGGCGCGGGGAGTAATTTTTCAAATATCCGCGGCCGCGGCGAATCGCTCTCCGGCGGCGGCACCTCGAGCGGGCTCATGAGCTGGCTTAAAATCGGCGACCGCGCGGCCGGGGCCATCAAATCCGGCGGCACCACGCGTCGCGCGGCGAAGATGGTGATCCTCGATCTCGATCACCCGGATATCGAAACCTTTATCAACTGGAAAGTGGAAGAAGAAAAGAAAGTGGCTGCGCTCATCGCCGCCGGATATCCGTCAGACTACGAGGGCGAGGCGTACCAGACCGTTTCGGGACAAAACTCCAATAACTCGGTGCGCGTGCCGCACAAATTTATGGAGGCCTTGAAGCGCGACGGCTCGTGGAATCTTACCTGGCGGACTGATGGCTCGGTCTGCAAGACCATGAAAGCGAAAGATCTTTGGGACCGGATCGCCTTTGCGGCCTGGGCCTGCGCCGATCCGGGCGTGCAGTACGACGGCACGATCAATGACTGGCACACGTGTGCCGAATCCGGCCGGATCAACGGTTCAAATCCATGCAGCGAGTACATGTTTCTCGACAATACGGCCTGCAACCTGGCGGCGCTCAACCTGTCGCATTTTTTTGACGTCGCCTCGCAAACCTTTCTCGTGGACGACTTCCGGCACGGTGTCCGGCTCCTCACTGTTGCGCTCGAAATCAGCGTCCTCATGGCGCAGTTCCCGAGCAAAGAAATTGCGGAGATGAGCTACGATTACCGGACGCTCGGCCTCGGGTATACGAATATCGGCTCGGTCCTTATGACCGTTCCGTCGGTGGAGCGAGTGCACAAGGGGGGATACGGGTTTCCCGACGGGCGGAT
>CAYHTX010000062.1:0-6711 GCA_964359615.1 uncultured Gammaproteobacteria bacterium
TGAATGCCGTCAAGGAGGCGCACGACCCGTACGTCGTAGCCGCTTTCTTCACTCACTTCACGGAGGATTGTCTCTTCGATGTTCTGGCCGAATTCCACGCAGCCGCCGGGGAACTCCCATTTTTTATGATAAGCCGGATTGCTCGGATCATTGCGCAGGTTGAGAAGAACCAATCCATCGCGTACAATGATCGCGAGCGGAACAATATATTGTTTATGACCGAACTGACTCGCGAGATAGTACTTCGCCTTAATGAGCGCCTTGCCGCGCTGACTTACCGCGTTTTTTTCCGGGATCGTAAGTTCGGCAAATGATTTCCCGGCCTCAGTTGAAAAAAAGATTGGATCATAATCAAAGCCGTACTTGTCGTTCGCTCTTTTCTCGAGAATATATCCCGGACTCACGCCGGTACTCACGCAGGAGGTTTGCTCAACCGGGTCCGAGACCGCGACTGCGCTCCGGAACGACGCGCGGCGCTCATCGCCGATTCGGCCATCGAGCGCACGCAGGACGAGTTCGATTCGCGCAGCGCTCGCGTCCCCGATCCGAGCGCTTTTTGCTCCCGGCCAGCCGTGAAGGGAGTCAATAAACAGTCCGCTGTCTTCGGCGAGTGTGAGGCAGCCTGACATTTTTGCATAGTACGCAGCTTTTTCGAGCGCCACCCCCTCGATCGTCTCGCCGTTTTCTTCCGGTTCGGGAATTTTCTCGCGCAGATCCTGCAGCGTCGTGATCTGAAACGGAGCATCATTCAAAAAATGCTGCATCTCCTGGATTTTCCCCTGGTTGGTGCTCGCGATCAGGAGGGTCGGTTTTTCCATCATACCATGCGTTTCAAATAGTCCTTCATTTTACCGGATTTTTCTTTCGCACGGCGGTGCGGCCGCAGTCGTACGATCTTGGCATCGGGCCGGATGGACTGGAGGAGCCGGGTCAATTCACGGACAAAGGCCTGCTGGTCGTAGCCGAGAGCGATGACGGCCGGACGATGCGTTCGGATTACTCGGTAGACATCAGTCCGATTTCCGAGTACGACCTGATCAATGAGATCGATGTGACGGAGCAGCGCGACTCGTTCTCTCTCTGAGTGGTACGGTCGCCTGCCCTTGACCCGCCGCACCGTCTCATCCCGAGCGACGACGACCAAGAGTTCGTCGCCGAGGCGCTTCGCCTGACGAAACAGGTGGATATGGCCAAGGTGGACTAGGTCAAAGGTGCCAAAGACAATCACCGTCTTCATATCAGGCGATAAGCGGAAATTCCTTAGTCAGTTTTTCAACCGCTGACTTCGGACCGAATACGAGCACGCCGAGAAATTCAATTTCCTTCGCCTCTTTTGCCGCCTGAGCAATCTGAACTTTTCGGTCATTCGTCGAATCGCGCATGTCACGCGTAAAACAGGACACCCGGAGTCCCACCTCCTCAGCCGCGCGTTTGAGTGTGAGAAGCGACGATGGATCATACGCCGCTCTCATCATGATCGCGTGCTGAATGTTCATGGGGATGTGTTCGCCATCGCGTGTGGTAGTCTGATCGAGGTAAATCAATTTTTTTCCTTCCCGCGCCGCGAACGCCGCACTGAGATGAGCCGCGGCATTGAGCTTGCTCCAGAGCGGAATACCTGCACCCTCGAGGATGACCGCGTGCGCGACAAGAGTTTCTTTCGCCTTCCCGTGAGTGGTCTCCTCATGGCCAAGGGGCCGCAGTGTCGGGAACAGGATGACCTCTTTTATGCTCGCGACGCCGGAGAGGAGCATGATAACCCGATCAATGCCGAGAGCGATCCCGCAGGTCGGTGGCATACCGTGCTTGATCGCCTCCAGGTAGTCGTAATCAGTCTGGTGCGCTTCATCAAAACCGGCGGCCTCCTTTTTCTTTTCTTCTATAAAGCGGCTTTCAAGCTCGACCGGATCATTCAGCTCCGAATAATTGTTGCTGATCTCACTGCCGAGGGCGAAAGCTTCAAACCGTTCAGTGAACCTGGCATCCTCGGCACGCTTGGCGAGCGGGGAAACTTCGACCGGATAGTCGTAAATAATGGTCGGCTGAATTAATTTTTCCTCGACCAGTTCTTCAAATGCGAATGCGGTGACTTCTCCGATTGACTGCATCCGCTCGAGTTCACGCCGTTTCTCTGTTTTCAGATGCGGCAGCAGAGAGTGTTTGGCGCCCGCGAGCGTCTGCCACTCATCCACATCGAGCCCGCCGACCTCGCGGACTGCTTCGATCACGCTCATCCGCTTCCACGGTCGCGCAACATTCACGATCCTTTCTCCATGCCGGATCTCGGTCGTGCCGAGCGTCGCGCGCGCCGCTCCTTCGACGATCTCCTCGATCATGTCCATGCCATACCGGTAATCCTCGTAGGCGATCATCGCTTCGAACATTGTAAACTCGGGATTATGGTCGTGGTCAATGCCTTCGTTCCGAAACACTTTCGTGATCTCGTACACCCGTTCAAAGCCTCCGCCGATGAGCCGCTTCAGATACATTTCGTCCGAAATGCGCAAATAAAAATCCACATCGAGCGCATTGTGATGCGTCGCAAAGGGCTTGGCAAATCCGCCACCATAGACTGGCTGCAATGTCGGCGTTTCGACCTCCACAAATCCACGTGTATCTAGGAATTGGCGGATGAAGGATATGATGCGCGAGCGGGTCACCATCCGATCCTTGACCGACTCATCCATGATGAGGTCAAGATACCGCTTGCGAAATCGCGACTCAGTATCGGTAAGGCCGTGCCATTTTTCCGGGAGCGGCAAAAGCGCTTTCGCGAGAAGCGTCCATGATTTGACGAGGATTGACGGCTCTCCTTTCTGAGTGACAAAACGCAGACCGGTGACGGAAATAAAATCGCCGGCGTCAATTTTTTTAGCAAAGAGCGCATACAGCGACTCATCCATTTTGTCTTTTTTAAGAGCGATCTGCATGCGGCCGCTGTCGTCGAGGAGATGGCAAAACATGATTTTCCCCATTTCCCGCTTGGTGAGAAGCCTCCCCGCAATCGTCCCGGTTTCGCCTTCACGCAGGGCGAGAGCCTGCATTACCGTATGCGTGCGCTTAGCCCGCGCCGGGTACGGCTCCACCCCGGCCGCGCGCAGCGCCGAGAGCTTCTCGAGACGGACGAGTCCTTCGTCATGGATGTTGACACCACGGTGAGTGTTCATACAGAAATCTTGAGCGCGCTCAAATTCTCCTTCAGTGAGAACCAGCTCATTTTAGCCGAACGCAGGCCTCTAAAGTGCATTCTTGTAGCCATATCGTAGCAGTTTATGCGAAAAAATACAACGCCCCGCGTCCGGCGGGGTATGGCTCCATCGCTGTCCTAGGTGATCTCGAGAATGGTATACTCCTGCCGCCCCGACGGAGTCTCGACTCCCACCGCTTCCCCGTTTCTTTTCCCGAGGAAGGCTGCTCCGAGCGGCGACTCGTTGGAAATTTTCCCCTGCAGCGGATCGGCTTCCTGCGCCCCGACAATGGTGTAGGTTTTCTTTTTCTCGCCCGCCTGCACCACGATCGATGATCCGATGCCGATGGCGTGACTGTGCGCTGTCGGCGTGATGAGCTCCGCGTGTGCAAGAATGGACTCGAGCTCTTTGGCGCGGCTCTGCGTCCACGCCATCTCTTCGCGCGCGGCGTGATACTCGGCATTCTCCGCGAGATCCCCCAGTTGGCGTGCCTCATCAATGCGCTGCGCGAGCGACGGTATCTTCTTTTCTGTCAACGCCTTGAGTTCCGCTTCAAGCTGAGCGAGCTTCTGGGGTGAAACGTATTGGATGACTGAATCGTCTGGCATAGAATGGTTCATTCAGAAAAGTATATCATGATTCTGCTGCGCGTCAAGTGCGGTCATGCCACCACCACGCATAAAAATCGCGCGCGACGGGAGTGGCGACGAGTCCGCCCTCACCGCCCTCCTCGATCAGGATCGTGAGTACGATTTCCGGGGCGTCAAATGGCGCAAATGAGGTAAACCAGGCATGCGTCTTCCGGTCGCTGTTCCACTGCGCCGTGCCGGTTTTCCCGGCGACCGCGACTGGAAGACGGGCGAGATGCTGGCAGGAGCCGTATATGACGCAATCCCGCATTCCGTCTCGGACCGCAGCCAGGAAACGAGGCTCGGCGGTACGCGACGAAAGTACCAGGGGTTCACGTTCCATCTTTTTTTTTGTCACCGCATCAATCTCACACTGCAGAAGGTGCGGCACGTAGATCGTGCCGCCGTTTGCCACCGCGCCGGTCATCGCGGCGATCTGGAGCGGCGTGACGAGGAGGTCGCCCTGGCCGATTGACAAATTGTAGGTATCACCGATGTACCACGGCTCGCCCTTGGTTTGCCGCTTCCAGTCCGCGGTCGGCAAAAATCCCTCCTCCTCTCCCGGCAGATCAATACCGAGTTTTTGTCCGAAACCAAAACGGGACAGATAGTCAACTATTTTTTCAACGCCGAGGCCCGACTGCTCGCCGTAACCGCCGCCGATGTAGTAATAAAACGTATTCACTGACCAGGCGAGTGATTTTCTGAGGTTTGTCGCCCCGTGGCCGCCGGGCAGCCAGTCCGGGAAAAACCACTGTCCGACGCCGATCCCCCCCGTACTGGCGACTGTCGTTTGGGGCGTGATGAGACGCTCTTCGAGCGCGGCGGCGGCGATGGCCGGCTTGACGGTTGAGCCGGACGGATACACACCGCTCAGGGCGCGATTAAAGAGCGGCCGGTCCGGGTTTTCAATGTATGACTGGTACGCATCCCGCGAAATTCCTCCGGAAAAATCATTGTTCTGAAATGCCGGAAGGCTGACGAGCGCCAGCACCTCGCCGTTTCTCGGATCAAGCGCTACGGCCGCCGCTCGCCGCGCCCCGATTCCGGCCATTGCCTCCGTGAGGAGCGATTCGAGTTTCGCCTGCATCTGAACGTCAATCGTGAGCGTGAGGTGTGCTCCCGGAATCGGCGCCACCTCTGATAACGAACGCTGCTGTTTCCCGAGCACATTCACCTCCACTCGGCGAAATCCATATGTGCCGCGCAGTGCTGGCTCATACGTCTTTTCGATGCCGGTCTTGCCGATGCGGTCGCTCGGAAGGTATCCCTGTCGCCGAAAATCAGCCAGCTCGTCGGGATTTAATTTACTCTCATACCCGAGAATGTGGGAAAGCGTGTCTGCCGGTAGCGTATCCCGTCCGATGGCCGCCGTCTCCAGGTACTGGCGCTTACTCCCACGCTGGATGTAAATGCCGGGGAGGTCTGCGACCGCAATCTGGACAGAGAGCGCGGTGTCGTAATCCAAGTTCTCCTCGATGATAATGGATTCATAACTGTAATCGCCGTACTGCTCAAGGAGCGTCCAGATCTCGCGCTCATCTTCATGGATGAGGCGCGCCAGCCGCTCGACGATGCGTTGCCGGCTCTCGCCATCGCGCGGCAGATCCTGCGGAATGAGTGCCAGTGAAAAGTTCGGCACGTTGTTCGCGAGCTCGACGCCGGATCGGTCGTAGATGAGACCGCGTTCCGCGGGAATCGGAATGATGCGCTGGCGGTTCTCTTCAGCGAGGCGGCGATACGCGGCGCCAGACATGACCTGAAGCGCCAGCATTTTTATAAACAGAAGAAAAAAGACGGCAATGAGGCCGAGGAGAAAGAACCGCCGGCTGGCATCAGGAATACTGATGCCGAGATGCGACCGGCTGCCGCTCACAGCCACCTGTTTTCCGACCGGCTCTTCAAACAAAAAAGACTCTTCAACCCACGCGATATTTTTCATTCTTCTAAAGAAGAACGGTCTCATACGGTCCACGTGATCGTCCGTCTCGGATGGAGGAGACGGCGCCACGCCTCAACTCCCCCATAAACGATGAGAACGAGCGCGCTCGTCGTTACAATCTCCCAGCCGTAGAGGAGCCATGCGCTGTCGAGCGACCTAAATTCTCCCTCGCGCGTGAGCGCCGACCCGAGCAGCGCGAAGAGAAACAGCGCTCGATACAAGAGCACGCAAAACGCGGTGACCGCGAGCGTGAGGTACCACGACCGATTTGTGAGGACAAAATGAAACAGCCAGTAGGTGAGAAGAACACTCATGGTGCCCGAAAACAAGACAATCCCGAACGGGATACTGCTCCAGAGCTCAAGGAGAAAATGAATGAAAAACGACGCCCAAACCACGCTCCCCCGCCCCGCGAAGATCACCATAATAGAAAGCGCCGCCAACGTGACATTGACCGTACCGAGCGGCAGAGAAAATATATACCGCACCGCGATATGGGCGAGAAAGACGAGGCCAAAGAGCGCGATCGAAAAGAGGAAACGAATGAAGGCTCGCATATGAACCGCTAGGGTGAGGTTCGTTCATCGCTCCGCGTCAGGACAGTGACGACGGTGAGCGCGTGGAGCGGCGCGGCGGGAGTAATCACGGCCTGCTGAAATGGCTCATACGCTTCTTTCTTCACCGCCTCAACGCGTCCGATAAGGAGTCCCCGCGGAATCGTCTCTTCGAGACCGGAGGTCACGATGGCGTCACCGACGTTCAGTTCCTCGTTTTGCGGTATGAAGTTCATTTGGATGCTGATTTCATATCCACCTTCGACAATCCCGATACTCCGATCGCGACTCATGACCGTGGCGGCGACCTTACTCTGATGGTCGGTGAGCAGCCGAACAACAGCCGAATGGCGATGAACGCTCGATACCTTGCCGACGAGGACTCCATCGCCCACGAT
>CAYHTX010000063.1:0-6678 GCA_964359615.1 uncultured Gammaproteobacteria bacterium
CTCATAGCTACCGGCAGCGCGCAGTTCGCGAGTGGGACATTCAATTTTCGGAATGGCCTCGCGCAAATTGATGGGAAAATCCGGCGGCCGTCGTCAGCCGCTCGACTGCCGTCTAGCGCCAGCGGGCCGCTACTCACTGACAGCGATAGTATCTTTGTGCAGGGCGATTACGCCTATATAACGGACAGCGTCAACAATACCCTCAGTATCGTCGACATTTCGAATCCGGTGTTTCCTCGCGGCATCGGCATGATTGCAGATGGCACCGGCGGGGCGCAACTGGCGGGAGCACGCGGGGTATTTGTCCAAGGCAGTTATGCATATATCGCGGCGTACGATGATAATATGGTGGAAATACTTGATGTGAGCGAAGCGGCCCGACCGCGTCATCTGTCGACAATCACCACTGACGGGGGCGGTGCCGGCATCACTGCCCCCTGGGACGTTTTCGTCTCCGGGAATCACTTGTTTGTCACGACGGATGACGGCACGTTTGGTACATTGGAAATCTACAATGTCTCGGACCCGGAACGCCCGATCGGCGTGGGTCAGATCGTGGGCAATGCGTCAAATACCATGGAAGAGCCGAAAAATGTGTATGTCGAGGGGAAGTACGCGTATGTGGTTTCGGTCAATGACGATCAGATTAGCATGATTGATGTCTCGACTATAACGAATCCAAAGTTTACCGATACCATTGATTTTGGCACCCTCGGCGCGTATGACGTTGTCGCTTCGGGCCGGTATGCCTATGTCGCGCGAAGTAATTCGGTCGGGACATCGGGGAATCTCAACATTGTTGATATTTCGAGTTCAACAAATATCGTGACGGTCGATTCGCTCTCAGGCGGCGGCGGTCTCCAGGCGCTCAGCCTCGTCGGGAACTATGTGTATACCATTATTGATGATACGACAGGCGACGGCTCTGACGACGGGTTCTGGGTTGTAGACATCACGAGTTCAACTAATGCCGTCCTCACGACCGTCGCGACTGCAGCCACGCAGCCGGCAGATTTTACCTCTTCACTCTCTGACCCGTCGGGCATCGCAGTATCTGGAAATAATGTCTACCTCCTGACGCCGGGCGCGGACGCTCTCGATGCCGTTGATATTTCCGGAGCCATGATTGCGAACGCCGAAATCGGCGGCGTGAAAGCGGATACCCTCGATGTCGTCAATAAATCTCATTTTGACAGCGCCGTCACCGTGCGGAACGGCCTTTCGGTCGGCCTGGGCGGCCTTCAGCTCATGGGCGATTTTTCCATGTATAACGCGACGGGTTCGCGGGTGACATCCACGGCTTCCGACCATCTGCTCCGTTTCTCACATACTGCCGAGATGGTCTCCCACGCTTCTACGACCGATGACTATGCATTCATTTTTCAGACCTTTTATACCTTTCCAACAAGCGCGACGCGGTACATTCTCTCGGTACGAAATAATAACAATCGGCTGTTTTCCGTGGCCACGAACGGCGAGGTCCGGGCTGCCGGCGAATTGTTTGCGTCGAGTACAACGATTGGCACCCTAGGAGAACCAGGCGACCTAGCCGAACAGGTGAACATTGCTCCAGGCGATGCCGTCGAGCCGGGTGATGTTATGATCGTAGATACACAAAATTTCGATACCTACAAAAAAAGCCCTGGAGCCTATGTATCATTCATCGCTGGTGTTATCTCAACGAACCCAACCATTGTGACTGGCTATGGCACGACCGATCACACCGCGGTCATGGCCATGGTCGGTCGCGTTCCGGTCAAGGTCACGGCTGAAAACGGCCCCATTGCTTCAGGGGATCTCCTCGTCTCAGCTTCCACCCCGGGACACGCTATGAGGTATGATCCGACAATCTTCACATCCGGAGTCACGCCAGCCGTGGTTGGTGTTGCCCTCGATACATTTGATGGAGCAGTCTCTTCAACTGGGAAGATCCTTATCCTGGTACGGTCTGGGTGGGTAGGGGCCGGGCGCGTTCCCACCCCATCAACCGTTACCATCACGTCTCACGCTGGTGGGGATATTCTTCCAACCGTGAGCGGGGATCTTAATCTCAAGGCATTTACTCTCCTCGATCCGGGAAAGATAGCAGGGGCAAATGGCCGGTGGGAGATAAATCATGATGGGTTGTTGGTTAGTCGTGTTACAGCTCCGACTGGAGTACCCGATCTCTCTGCGGCGCAGGCCGGTCAGGCAACTTATCTCATGTCCGGTCATGGGGAGTTGGTAGATGGAATGGCACGGATTGAATTTGCAACGACATCGCGGGAGCTCATTCGTGAGAATAGTCCTCTCAGTATTCATGTCACGCCAACGGAAGTTGAGAGCCGGCTTTACATTAGTGAAAAAAATTATACTGGTTTTACCGTACGGGATAGAGAAGGCGGCGGAAGGAAGGCGAGTTTTGACTGGGTAGTATTTGCTCCACGCAAATAAACGGTGCCGTAAATGAAAAAATATGATACCATACACGCAAATATGGATTCGGTGAAACGCACTGCCAAGTTTTCCATACAACATTTATGGATTTTTGGGGCAATTTTTGTGTTGTCATTTTTTTTATTCCCATCGAGCGCTCGTGCGGTTAATCCGCCAGCGATTATTTCCTACCAGGGGAAACTTTTAGTCGGAGGCGCGTCGGCGACAACGAGCTACAACATGGCCTTTCTCATCTATCAAGCGTCGTCCGGCGGCTCGCCTCTCTATACTGCGTCGGGGACGCTACCTGCCACCTCAACCATCAGTGTGACGCCGGTGAATGGTATTTTCAGTGTTGACCTTGGCGGCAGCGGCACCAATACTCTCACGACTTCAACATTTGCCAATTATTCCACGTTGTATTTGGAAGTGATTATTGCCGGCCAAACCTTATCACCGCGCCGTCAGCTTACATCTGCGCCGTTTGCGCTGAACAGCCAGTTTCTCATGGGGATCGCAGCGGCAACAAGCAGCACCGACCCATATATCCCGCAGGCAGATGCCAACGGCAATTTTGCTTTTCGTGGTACTCCGAAAGACAACACGGTTTCTGGAGGTGTTTTGTACATTAACCCAAATTCAGCGACTGCCAATTATACACTCTTTGGCATCGCGAACGGCGGTTCAGAGCGGTTCCGAATTGACGCTGAGGGGGATACCTGGCTATCGGGAAATCTCTATATAGCAGGCAATACGACGTTCGCGGCAACCACCACATTCGCGACCCTCACGGTCACAAACACGGTCACGATCGGCACCACCGCCACCGCGAGTTCGACGAACAGCTTCCAACTCTACGGCGGCGCCCAGTTCGCGAGCGGGACGTTTAATTTTCGGAACGGCCTCACGCAGATTGAGGGCCGGATTCGGAAGCCCTACACGGTTGCGCGTCTCCAGGGCAGCGCAGTTCATGCCGCGAATAATATCGAGGACATCTTTATTCAAGGGGACTATCTGTACATGACGGATTCAGCGAGCGATACGGTGAGCATTATTGATATTACCGATCCGGTTCGTCCGCGGAAGATGGGTTCGATCGCTGACGGTACCGGGGGGGCGAAACTAGATGAGCCGCTCGGCATCTTTGTGCAGGGGGGTTATGCGTTTGTAGCGGCTAGTTCGAGCGGCGCGATCGAGATCCTCGACGTGCGCGATCCGACTGATCCAAAACATCTTGGTTTTAAGACGACGGACGGATCCGGCGCGTCGCTTGTCGGCCCGCACGATGTATATGTATCGGGAAATTATCTGTTTGTCACCGCGAATAGTTCCGGCGGCAACGGTGCGCTCGAGATTTATGACGTCTCTTCTATGGAAGAGATTACAGGGGTTGGCCGCGTGGTCGGCTCCGGGGGGCCGCTCCTGGCTGACCCGCGCGGTCTAGCTGTCTCCGGAAAATATGCCTATGTCTCATCGGCTGGCAGCGGTTCGCTCTCGATTATTGATATTTCCGTGCCAGGAGTTCCTATTTTCGTCACTTCCACTCAATCGCGACTATCTGGGGCGAGGGCAGTCGTCGTGTCCGGGCGCTATGCCTATGTCGCAACCAGCTCGGCTGATAACTTGAGCGGCGGCCTCGCGATCGTTGATATTTCGAGCTCAACCAACCCCGCTGTTTCCGGTGCTACCACTGCGGCGCTTGGTTCTCGTTCACTCGACATTGCTGGAAATTATGTTTACATGACAGTGAATGACGGCAATTCGACGAGTAGTGATGGTTTTACGGTCATTGATGTTACGAGTTCAACCAATCCCAGCCGCATGATCACGGCCTCGAACGCAACGGCGTTCGGGGATTTTCCTCTCGGCCTTTCCGGGTCGCAGAGCCTCACGCTCGCCGGTAATTATCTATATCTTTCCATCCCGGACAGCGACGCGCTCGAGATAATTGATGTCTCCGGTGCCTCGATCTCGAATGCGGAAATCGGCGGGGCGAAGGTGGACAACCTTCAGGTCATGAATCGCGCCCAATTTGATAACAGCGTTAGCATCCGAAACGGACTCACCGTCGGCGCTCCCGGCCTCCAGCTCATCGGCAATTTCGGCATGTATGCGCCCACCACGTCGGCCGCGACTGGCACCAGTATTTCGAATGTGATGCGCTTTTCACACACCGCGCAATTCATTTCGCATGCGTCATCCACGGATGACAATGCATTTATTTTGCGGACGCATAATACCTTTCCGAGCAGCACATCGCGGTACCTGTTGTCTGTCCGGAATAACAATAATAAATTATTCTCCATCGCCACCAATGGCGAGGTGCGCGCCGCTGGGCAACTTTTCGCCTCTTCGACGACGATCGGTACTACGGGCAACCCCGGTGACCTCGCCGAACAGGTGGACATTGCGCCTGGCGATGCCGTCGAGCCGGGGGACGTGGTAGTAGTTGATCCGATCGGATTTGATACCTACCGGAAAAGTACGGCTGCCTACGCCACCGCGATCGCCGGCGTCATCTCGACCAATCCGACGATTGTAACGGGATTCGGCAATACCGATCACACGGCTGTCATGGCCATGATCGGACGTGTCCCGGTTAAAGTTTCCCTCGAAAACGGCCCCATCAACCCTGGCGACCTCCTTGTCTCCGCTTCTACCCCAGGACATGCGATGAAGTATGACCCAGCCACTGTCCCAGCCGGGGTCCTTCCTGCGGTCATCGGGGTCGCCCTCGACGCCTTCGACGGGAGCGTTTCTACCACCGGGAAGATCCTCACCTTGGTCAGGTCGGGGTGGGCTCCAGGCAGGAGCGGAGGAGCGGGCGAAGACCTCCCATCACAGGCCGTGACGATTTCAGAAAATACCAGCGGCCAATTATTCCCGACCATTACCGGGGATCTCGATCTGCGCGGTTTTGCGCTTTTGAATGTCAGTCGGATTGTGGGGAGTGGCGGCAAGTGGGAGATCAATGAAGATGGTTTTCTCATTAGTCATGTCGAAACCACAGACGGCACAGTTGACCTTTATGCGGTCCAGGCTGAGGGGGCAACGTATGTGATGAACGGCAGCGGACAGCTCGCGAGAGGCGAAGCTCGCATTGATTTTTCCTCGACGACCGAGGCGCTCATCGATCCGCATGCGCCGCTCGTTATCACGGTCACACTGACCGGCGCAGGCGACGGCGTCTATGTCTATGACAAGAGCGCTTCCGGGTTTTCTGTGCGGGAGCTGAACGGCAAGAACGGAGACGCGACGTTTGATTGGGTTGTTGTTGCAAGGCGTAGGACTGGCGAGGTTGATACGTCTTCTGAAAGTGAGGTTGCGGAGAGTGAGACGGTAGATGTAGAAAACGAAGAAACAAATGATACATCAACATCCACCGAGCCGATAACGGAAATTGCAGAAGGAAATGAAGGAGAGGAAAGTGAAACAGAGGACAATGGAATTGTGGAATCTCCTGAGACAGGATCCGCGCCAGAGGAGATCATAGAGGAGACGGGAGAAGATGGTCGAGAAGAAGAGGTGAGCGTTGGTCCCGAAGCAGAGACATCGCCCGCGACTGAGGCAGATCCACTGGTTCCTGAGACACAAGCAGGCGATCACGCTTTGACACCGGCTGATGTCTCTGAACCACCAGCCGATGGCGTGCCGATCGAAACTCCGGGGGGCGAGTCCCTAGCTCCAGTCAGTGAGCCGGTCATTCCAGAGCCGCCGCTTCCTGAAGCGGCGGCTCCCGAAGCAGAGGTAGCTCCGGCTTCTTTGCCTTGATTTTTTTTCTCGGTCGTGATTTAATATCTGAGCTCAAAATGCGGGCCCTTAGTTCATTTGGTAGAACGCTGCCATGGCATGGCAGAGGCGACCGGTTCGAGTCCGGTAGGGTCCACTACCCCGTCCGTTCTCGAACGGCGAACGAGCGGGAGCATATGCCGAGGTAGCTCAGTGGTAGAGCAGAGGACTGATTTTCGGTCCCTTCCAAAGTAATTTGGAATGAGAAAATTGGGTGAATTCGGGGAAGCCCCGCCAAGGCGGGGTAACCCCGAGCCAATCCTTCGCCGGCAGGAGCAGAGCGAAGGCAGGTGTAGAGACTAGAGGGTGAGCGCCAACAATAATCCCTCATGAGCGCCCAACTCCAATTCATTCGCCATTCGCGAGCGAATTGGATGATGAGATAGTCCGATCCTTGCGGCAACGCAAGCGCTCAAGTGCATTGGAAAATCCTTGTGTCGCCAGTTCGATCCTGGCCCTCGGCACTTGTCGCCA
>CAYHTX010000064.1:0-6586 GCA_964359615.1 uncultured Gammaproteobacteria bacterium
TGGACTGAATGGCCGTGGTCAAGGACAGCGCCACGGCCGAAAGGCCGAAAACCGCACCCCCGAGGATCAGCCGGCCCTCCTCGAGGAGCGTGTGGACTTCAAACGCGCCGAAGGTCGCGAGCGCAAACACCGGAACGAGCACATAAAACCGTTTCGCGAGCGTCCGCCAGCTAAATCCCGACCCTCGGAGCGCCATGATCTCAGCCGACTCGCCGAGAAGATCGTCAGCCGAGGCTGCAAACACTTTCCCGATGCCGGCGGCAAAACGTTCGAGGACATGCGCGATCGGCCCGATGACGAATAGCGCTTTAATGATATTCCGGGCGATTTCATTGCGCTCCTGCGCATTATCCGCGATGACACGAAAGACAGAATAATCAACCGCGAGCGGATAAATAAGCTCGGAGAGTTCTGTCATGAGCCGCCGCTCCTCGTCGCTAATCCCGATATTCTCTTCGTCAATGAGAACGAGCCGCTTAAAACGCAGGCGGTCGTTCAAAATGGTTTTTACCGCCTGATCCAGATCTTCGCCGTGCTTTCGGGCGGTCGCTCGGTCTTCGTCGGTAAAAATCGGCAGATGTTTATCCTGAAGCAGCTTCGGCAGCCAGGTGACAATATAATTTTCCTGACTGTGAACGCTGATCGTGTGAACGGCTTTTAAGATATTCTCCGGCGTGCGCAGTACGGTGCGGACCCCGATCGCCTTCCCCTCTCTTAAAATTTTTCGAATGTGTTCTTTATACGCCGGGTTGCGACGAAAGATAAACGTGATTTCCGGCGGCAAAAAAAATTCCCAATCACATTCTTCGGGAAGCGATAATACCTGGAGGCGATAACTGCCGACCGGCGATTCCTTTGGCGGTTTGGTGCGGCGATCGAACCATGATATTTTGCGTTTGGGCGGGGACGAGGCAACTTGAGATGACATACGAGAGAGAAGAAATGTTCCTCGTATAGTACCGGAAAAAAAAGCTATAGTCAAGCTACAATTCCCGCTACTTTTTCTTGCCATTTTTGATTTCTTTCTCGAGAGTGCGCCACTGCATATTGACGAGCTTCGTCACCATGCGCTTTACCTTATCAGAGAGTCCGGTTTGGACAGCATACTTGTCAATGGCGTCCTGCACCATCGCCAGGTACTTATTTTCTGTCATGCCTTCCCAAACGCCCGAGGCCGCGATTTTTTCTTTGACCTGATTGTATACTTCGGCCGCGTGATCGATCATTTCGTCTCGCATTGCTTTACCCTTCTTCGAGGTATTGAGCCAGGTCAGTGCCACACCGAGAAGCCCACCGAGCATGAGGCCCCGTTTAAATTTTCCCATAGCGAGTTGCATAAAATTGAGAGTAAGCGCATGAAGTCCATCCACAGGAGTAGTATACAAAATGGGAGGAGGATGACAAGTGGATGGGCTATAAAATGACCGACGCAATGGCGAAATACAGGATGACGGTGGTCATATCCTGAATGATGGTAACGATGGGACCGCTCACATTAGCCGGATCGGATCGAAAATGGCGAAGCACAAACGGCACCAAAAGGCCGCTGCCGATCGAGGACGCCATCGCCGCAAACAGCGAGATGCTGAGCGTAAGCGCGACGCCGCTCGGGATCGCAAAGACGAACGAGAGCAGCGACAGCAGGATCGCCGACGTGAACGAAATGAAGATGACCACCAGCATCTGACGCCATACATACCGCCGGATATTGAAGTGATGTTCAATGGCAAGATCACGAATGACCACGGTTTGCGTCTGCACGGCGATCGCGCCTGACATATAGACGACGAGCGGAATGAACGACGCCAGGATCAGGTTCTCGGAAAGGATATCTTCGAAAAACCCGATGATCTTCGAGGTAAAAAGTCCGCCGACGAGTCCGACCATGAGCCACGGCACGCGGTGGCGGAAGGATAACGTGATCGGGATCTGGAGGACGTTATCAATCGTGGCGTGCCGACGGTTGATCCCGGCTAAACGCAAAAGATCTTCATGCGTCTCTTTATAGAGAATGGCGAGAATCGCGTCGCTCGGGATCACTCCTTCAAAATGGCCATCATCACCGACGACCGGAATGGCTTTGAGGTGATATTTGAGCGCGAGATACGCAGCGCGTTCCTGGTGGGTATCGGGGTGGATCGTGATGAGTCCATCCCGCTTCGCGACTTCCGAGAGCTGTCTCCCTCGTTCGTGAGCGTACATTTCCTTGACCGAAAAAACGCCAATCAGCCGACCGGCATCATCGACCACATAGATATATTCAATCGTATCAAAACTCCGGTGATGCAGTCGGAGCGTCTCTTCCACCTCGCCAATCGTGGCCGATGGATTCATCGTGGGGACACGGGTCGTCAGTCTCCGACGAATCGGCTCGTTGCGACGCCGGACAGATATTGACATAGAAACTCAAAAAATTTCTTCTATCCTATCACATTTTCTTTTTCTCGAGGAGCTTTTGGTAAAGCGTCTCCAGTTTCCGAGTGAGTATCGGCCACGCGTACTGCCTCTCGGCGACTGCCCGCGCATGGCGAGCTATCCGTTCACGTTTCTCAGGTGGGAGGCGACTATAGCTGCGGATCTCCGCGGCGAGGGCGCGCGGATCACGCGGCGGAACCGTAATTCCGGCTTCTTCCGCCACGCGTCGAACGCCCGGAAGGTCACTCGCGACGACCGGCACGCCGCTCGCCATGGCCTCGAGGAGTACTATGCCAAACGCCTCACCCGTATGAAGGGACGGCAGAACAAACAGGTCGGCAAGGTGATAGTAAAGCGGCAACTCCGGGTCGCTCACGCGCCCGGCAAAGCGGACGATCGAGGCGAGGCCTCTCGCCGTCGCCTCAGATTCAAACTGCGGACGTAATTCTCCATCGCCAACGAAGACCGCCTGGCACGGCGCACCATTCTTCTTGAGGATTTGGAGCGCCTGAAGCAGAGTCGGGACGCCCTTAAAATAATGCGCAGCATCCATGCCGCCGACAAAGAGCATAATGGGCACCTCTGGTGTGAGGCCGTGCCGATGCATGAGCTCGGCTGGCTTCTCGCGCGGGAAAAACCGTTCGGTATCAACGCCGAACGGCAGCTCGATCCAACGTTCCTTTCTTTTTTGGTAAACGTCACGTGCTTGACTTGACGAGATAAAATCAAATGAGCTCGCGATGAGGAGATCCGCCGAGTCGAGAATTTTCGGCATCCAGTAGCGACTATAGATTTTAAAAATGAGTCCTTTCCAACCAGGCCCGCGCGTATCCATGTGATAGGTGATGACGAGCGGCCGATCCGGGTGTCGCAGCTTCCATTTTCGGACGAGATTGGCGGTGCCAAAAAACGGATAATGAAGGTGCACAATATCAAACTGATCGAGCTCCTTCGTCACCTCGGGGATACGCGCGGCGTTCCCGTATGCGAGAGTCGGCGTAAGACGGGTCGCGTAATCAATCCGCTCCTCGATTTCCGGGGCATGCGTCCGGGCCGGTGGCGCTTCGGCCGAGCGGATCTCTTTCGCTTCCATGTACTGCGGCGTGTAGACCTCGACCTCATGACCGAGTTTGACCAGCTCATGGGCAGTCTGAAACACCACGTTTCCCATGCCGCCGTAGTAGGGCGGATAGGTACAGACGATGTGGGCGATGCGCATATCTTACTGTTTCCGCTCCGTTTCGAGCGCGTCCCGGCGCACGACTTTCGTCACATCGCGGCCAAGAATTTCGATTTTGATATGGAGTTTAAACAGAAGATAAAAAATGGCCGCGAGCGCGATATAGAGGATAAAGTCTGCGCCGCGGCCGATGCCGAAGTGGTTGGCGATGACAGTTGTACTATTTGGATAGAGCGCAGCGAGATCAGCGACTACCCAAAACAATATCCAAAAAAAAGCTCCTTTTTGACCGAGCTGTCCATCGCGCTTTCGCTTCCAAACGTTCGCGATCGCAAAGAGCGAAAAGAGAAGGAAGAGTATTTGAAACCACATGATATTCATATCTCGAGAAGCCGACCAGGCATGTCAGTGTTTTATAAACTTGCCCAGCAAAAGATCCTGGAGGACACCGACCCCCCCGCCGAATCCCTGTCCGTACTCACGATACACGACTTTGACCGGAAATTCAATAGTTTTGAGGCCGCAATTTTTCGCCTGAGCGAGGATCTCAGTCGCGTGCGCCATGCGATCTTGTTCGAGATAAATCGCCTCGAGCGCGCGACGCGAGAGAATGCGAAAGCCGTTATGGACATCAGTCAGCACCACGCCAAAAAATACTCGATGAAAAAGCCGCGCGAGTGGAAACAGCACATACCGTTTGAACCAAGGCAGCGCTGACCGCGCATCGAGGAGACGCGAACCGATCAGCATATGGGCACCGCTCTCTTTGAGCGCTGTCAGCGCTGGCGCGATATCGGCGACATCAAACTGTCCGTCAGCATCAAAATGGAGGACATAATCAGCGCCGATCCACCGCGCATACTCGTGTCCGGTCTCGAGCGCCGCGCCCTGACCACGATTCAGCCGGTGTGTGAGGACAACAGCACCAGCCGCTCGAGCCGCCTCCCCGGTCCCATCGCTCGATCCATCATCAACCACCACCACCCGATCCACATGATGAAAAAGGTTCCGGACTACGGAACCGACAGTTTTTTCTTCATTGTACGCCGGTACGATGGCGAGAAACATAACCCAATTCGCGTCTCATGGTCAGCGAAAAACCTCACATCTCTTTGCTCGCGATGGTATAATCAATCGTTTTGCGGAGTCCGTCCTGAAGACGGACAAGCGGGATCCAGCCGAGCGACTCTTTGGCGCGGCTCAAATCCGGCACGCCTTTTTTGGTTAAAAACAACAACGGATCTTCAAAAACGACTTTCGAAACGGAGTTGGTCATTTCGATAATCCGCTTCGCAACGTCGAGCATTTTATAGCGCTCATCCGAACCTATATTCACGAGCGTCACGTCCGGCCCGCTCCGCATGAGCCGGATGAGTCCGTCAATCATGTCTGAGATATAGCAGAGCGGCATCTCCATCTCTTCACTGCCATAAATCACGAGGTCCCGCCCCTCAATCGCGTCCAAAATAAAATCCGGGATGAGAAGTCCGTCGCGCAGTTTCATGCGCGGTCCATAGGTCGTAAAGACGCGCGCCGTTTTGGCATCAATTCCATACACCTGCCGATAGGTCTCGACGCACGTCTCGGCGAAGCGCTTGCCTTCATCATAGCAGGCGCGGGGGGACAGATGATCCACGGCCCCCTCATCGGTTTCCGTAAAACTAAAATGCTCGATTGTCGGCTGGCCGTAGACGACAGAACTCGAGGCGAAGACGTATTTGGCGCGATGCTTGACCGCGAGATCTAAGGTCGCAATCATGGCCTGCGAATTGGCGGAGAGCGACTGGAGCTTCAGGCTCTCGAAATTTTTCGGACTGGTCGGACAGGCGAGGTGGTAGATCTCCTGCACGCCCTGGAACTCAACTTTAAATTTATCAAGCTCATCAAAATCATCGAGGTTGAGTGGCTGGTTCACGTCGTATTTGATAAACTCAAAATCCGGGTACTGGAGAAGGTGATCGATATTTTGGATGGAAGAATTCGACAGGTCGTCGATGCAGATGACTTTCGCTTCTTTAAGAAGCCGTTCGCACAGATGTGACCCGAAAAATCCGGCGCCGCCGGTCACGATGACGTTTTTTTTATCAAAAATAGGAGTCTCGCGCATCATAAAAAAGATCCTATGCAAAGTATACCAGGTTGAGAAAAAAAACTCTACTCCCTCGCTACCGGTAAAATGGAATGACGATCACACCCGGCGACTCGGCGCCAAATGGAGTAAGATCAACGATGCTCCGTACCTGACTCGACCAGACTGAAACCGGCTGACCCCCGCCCTGGGCGGCGAGTAGGACATCATTCTTGCCGTCGCCATCGTAGTCGCCGAGCGCCGTTCGGATGCCGCCGCGATACGACGTGTTATAGCCAGAAAAGAGCCGAAGTCGCGTGCCGTCGGCAGCGAAGAACGCAACGCCTGGTTCATCACCAGTGCCGCTCCCGACCACGTACTCGAGCGTACTGTCCCCAGTCACGTCACCCACTGAAACGTTTCCGACCGGGCGACGAAACGGGAGCGTCATCCGCTTTACGTCCTTGATCTCACTATCAAACTGGTGAAGTCCCATGCCCTGTTCGTCCTGATACACGGCCACGATCTCAGACTTCGCATTCTTCCCCGCCTGCCAGAGACCGAGCGTGACGCCGGTGTGAGATGCCGGCGCGCGGACCTCTCTCAGGAGTTTTCCATCAGTCGAAAAAATCCGAAAAAGTTCTTGACTGGCATACGCCGGCGCGACGATTATTTCTTTCTCTTCATCCCCCAATACATCGGCAACCGTGACGCGCAATGCTCCGCCTGATGACACCCGGATGCTGCCGAGTTTCACCCAGGCACTCGAATACCACGTCACCTCTGACGTTTTTTTGGCTATCGGTTTCACGGTCGCGAGGCGATAATCGGCCCCGTCGGAGTAGCTCACGACATCATCCGCGCCTTTCACCGTCGGCTGGTTCACCACTTGCGAAGCTTGCGACTCGGGATAAAATTCGCTC
>CAYHTX010000065.1:0-6575 GCA_964359615.1 uncultured Gammaproteobacteria bacterium
ACCGGCCAGATCTCTGGGGCCACTACGGCCTCGCGCGAGAAGTCGCGGCGATTTTTCAGAAGACATTGAAGCCGTATCAGACGCCGAGCGTGAAAGGGAAAAGACAGATCGAACTCTCGGTCGAGGTGCTCGATGCAGGACTGTGTCCGCGCTATATGGCGGTGGCTATTGGTGGCGTCAAGGCCATACCGTCGCCAAGCTGGCTCCAGGCGCGACTGCGGGCAGTCGGCGTCCGGCCGATAAATACTGTCGTTGATATTACGAATTACGTCATGATGGAGCTCGGCCAGCCGATGCATGCCTTTGACGCCCGGCTTCTCAATGCGTCGGCGAAAGACGAAAAGCGAAAACACATTGTGGTGCGCCGAGCGCGGAGCGAGGAGAAACTTAAAACGCTCGACGGCAAAGAACACGCGCTCACGAATGACATGCTCGTCATCGCTGACGATGACGGCCCGATCGCGCTCGCCGGCATTATGGGCGGTGCGGGGAGTGAGATTAATGATCGCACGATTACGGTTATTTTCGAAGCCGCGAACTTCGATGCGCGCAATATCCGGCGCACGGCGGCGGCGCTCGGCATCCGCACCGAGTCATCGGCGCGATTTGAAAAAAGTCTCGATCCGCGTGCAGTCGAACTCGCGCTCCGCAAAGCGGTGAACATGACGCTCGAGCTCATTCCCGGATCATTTGTCGCGAGCAGTGCGAGCGATGTGGCTAACTTTACCGTCCCGGCGCAAGCGATGACGCTTCCGATCGCGCACCTCGAGCGCGTGCTCGGCCTAGATATTCCGCCTGAAGAATCGGCTCAACTCCTTCGCCGCCTCGGGTTTGGCGTGAAGGTGAAGAAGAAAGAACTCGCAGTCACTGTCCCGAGCTGGCGGGCAACCAAGGATATTGCCATTCCGGAAGATATTATTGAGGAGATTGCGCGGCTGTTTGGCTATGATCAGATTCCGAGTGTCATGCCGCATTTCTCGATCGCGCCGCCGCGCGTCAATGCGCCCCGCCTCTTTGAGCGGACGGTGAGCCAGACGCTCGCGCTCGAGCGGGGCTTTACTGAGGTCTACAATTATTCGTTTGTCTCGCCGGTCTGGCTCGAGCGCGTTGGCCTCGATCCGGCGCAGCATCTCGAACTCGATAATCCGGTCGCGAAAGATCGGCCATACATTCGTCGCCATCTTTGGCCGAATATGCTCCAAAATGTCGAAATGAATCTCCACCGTTTCGATGCGATCCAGATTTTTGAAATCGGACGGACGTATCTCGGAGAAGAAAAAGGCGAGGCGCTGAAGAAGGGGAGCGAGGAGCGGCTGCCAAAGCAGGATACCTGCCTCGGTCTCGCTTATGCGGAGAAAGGGAATGATATGCCCTGGTACACGCTCGCTGAGAGTCTGCGGCGAGCCATCGCGCGCGCAGGGTGTGTCCTCGAATTTCGCCCGGCAACGCCAACTCTCCCGATCTTCCACGCTGGCCGCTATGCCGAGTGCGTGGTCGATGGACAACCGGTTGGGTTTGTCGCTGAGCTTCACATAGGCAAGCAGCAGGCGCTTGGTATCCCATACCGCACGGCGGTTGCCGAGGTCAACCTTTCCACACTGGTTTCTCATAACAAAGACTCCCGCCGCTACGAACCAATTTCACTCTACCCAGAGGTCGCGCGAGACGTGGCGTTCGTAGTTCCGAAGTCTCTCGAGCATGCCGAGATTGTGAGAGTCCTAAGCTCGGTTGATCCACTTCTTGTCCGCGTCGAACTCTTTGACGTCTACGAGGGGGAGCATGTTCCACCTGGCAAAAAAAGCCTGGCGTATCATCTCATCTACCGCTCGCCAGCGCGGACGCTTGAGACAAAAGAAGTTGACGAGCTTCAGGCGCGCGTCGGGAAACTTCTCACCGATCATTTTCACGCCGAGATTCGGAAATAATATCACTCTCCGTTCTTCATGATCTGCGATGGGTCAGGTTTTTATCCACACACAATTGTTTGGGAGGGTTGTGTATGGTATACTACGCATATAGCTCGGAACAAATTTTTTCTTAGAAACTATCCCAAAAATAATTGTGAGGCAATTTCTTGGATCTTTCGAGCGAAACATGAGAAGATTGAGGAGGGATAGTGGTACTATGACAACGAAATCTGAACATGTTGCAGCCGAAAGAGACAGAAATTGAGCCAGAAGTTATTTTTGAGATAGGTTCTAGAATTATTCTTAAAAGGAGTGTATGCTCGACTCGAGTCAAGATCTTCTCTACATCGTACTGTCGTTTTCGATTCTTTGGTTTACGGTGTTTCTCTGCTGGCTTCTCTACCAGGCAGCGCGCGTCCTCAAAAATGCCAATGAGATTGTCGAAAATCTGACCGACAAACTGGAACTCATCGCTGACGCTGTTCAATTTATGCGGGAGAAGGTTGACGGGATCTCGAGCCACATGGGGATCCTCGGGGGCATGGTGTCCGGGTTTATCGAAAAATTCGTCTACAATAAAATTTCTTCATCGCTCGAGCGGCGAACAGAGGAGAAAAAGGTACGGAAGAAGAAAACGGCGGAGTGAGTTAGCTCCGCTTCCACTTGTTTTATTACTTGGTCTTTTTTTGGTGGCTTTTATGTAGTGATGCAGCCACGCGCCGAAGTGTCCCGAGGAACTCTGCGGCGCGTGGGTAGATGAGGATGTCCGATTACGACATGAAGACAGTTGAGATCTTCCTGTATGCGTCCGCCCTCATCTTCTCCGACTCGAGCTGCCTCCTCAGGCTCAGGTTCTCGGCCGCGAGGGCGGCCGACTTTGCCTGTTCGGCTTCCAGTTCGCTCTTCAGCCGTTCGATCTCAGCTTCGAGCTCTATCGTCCGGTCACTCATTATAAAGTCCTCCTACATCATACCTACACTGTTTTTGACGGAAAGTAAAGATTTTTTTGCAAACAAAAAACCAGCACAGTAACGTGGTGGTCTTTTGTTTCTCGGCGAACGGACGTGCACTGACTGTGCGCGAACGCTCGCCGATACTTCTCCTCAGCAAAAGAACGGGAGTTGTCCGCGCGCGGGCGGACTGAGGCGCTGCGCCGATCGGCGCGCGCCGGTGGGCTCAGGGCTGCGAGCCCTGGGGGGTCTCCTCGACGCGGACGCCCGGCGCGAGCGGGAGGCCGGTCGCGGCGGGGCGGGCCTTGATCCTGGCTCCGGCGAGGACCGCACCCTGGAGCGCCTCGATGTCCTCACCGATCTGCTCCATATGCCCCGGCATCGCGAGGGCGGTTGCGACCAGCGCTTCGACTCGCTCGCTGAGCGGTCCGAAGATCTCCGGCGCATTGCCGGCCTCGAGCTGACCCTCGATCTCGCCGAGGAGCTCGCGCGTGATACGGGCGATGTCCTCGATCTGGATGACCTCGCCGAAGAGCTCGATGGCTTCCTCTTTTATCCCCAGTCGGGCTATGAGGAGTTTATCCCCCATAGCCGTACAGCTACGGTGGACCTTATGGTCCGCACCGCTCAAGGCTCTTTCGAGCACCCGGGCAAGATGCCCGAGACACTCGATCAAGTTGTTGGTTGTCGCCATGGGCGACCTCCTATGTTCGGTCTTGGTGTGGCAATCGCTTGCCGGGGGCGGATCACCGAAAAATCCTGCCTTTGTTTATTCACCGCATTTTTCGCAGAAAATAAACAAAAACAGCATGTTTTCAATCCGAAACCATAGCACATTTTGACTCTTTTGTCAACAGGTCGTACGATTAGTGTCGTAAGTTAGCCAAAAAAAGATCCCGTGCAGCGGGATCTTTTTTATTGCGTGCCGTTATTCGGTCACGACCAATGTCCCTCTCATACTCCCATGGCCTGAGCCGCAGAAGACCGAGCAGAAGAAGCTGAAGCTGCCTGTCTTGTCGGCCGTGAAGGTGACCGTTTTGGTCGTATTTGGTGCGAGCGTCTCGCTCACGCCAAAGGCGCTGAGAGAAAAACCGTGTGTGACGTCAACGCTCGTGATGTTGAGTGTCACTTTATCGCCTTTTTTGACAGTGATGGTTGACGGTTCAAACGAAAACGACTTCGCAGTGATATTGAATGTCTTTTCCGCCTGCGTTACTGGTTCCGGTGCCGGCGGTTGACTCACTGGCGGCTCGGCCGCCGGGGGCGTGGTCTGGGTTGGCGCCGGTGCGGGCTGCGTTGGGGCTGGCTGTACGGGCGCTGGTTGTGTAGCGGCAGGCGTCGGTTTTTCAAGAGCGGCCGTAGTCGCAGAAAATGAAACCATCACGATATTTTCTTTGTAACTGAGCGGCTCGTCAACGCCGGGAAACTCGTAGGTGCCGATCGCGCCCCGGTCAACGTGGAGCATGGCATAGAGCTCACGCGTCCCCTTGGCCGGATCAATCGTGACCCGCACATCATTTGACGTGCCGGTCGGGATCGCCGTTTGTCCGATGACGTCGCCGGGCGCACCGCTCACATCAGCATGGATCGTGATCCAGCTTGGCCCAGTCACGACCGCGGACTCGATCATGACGCTGCCGCCCTCGATGGTTTGATCATTGGCTGCCACGGTCGGGACGACTTCCCGATTGATGTCTGCCTGTTTTGTCTGCATGGCATCTTCTCCTTTTTTCGGACAGCCTGCTCCGACCACGACGAGCGTGGCAGCCAGGAATCCGATGGCGGTGAGACGCGTGAAACGCATACTGAGAATGTTAAAAATAATAGACGCCGCTATGGTACCATAGCGGCTTGAGAAATGACAAGCCTTCTGCTACTCTACTCGTGACTATGTCCCGCTTTGTTCACCTCCACGTCCATTCGCACTATTCGCTGCTTGACGGCCTGACCAAGATCAAGCCGCTCGTGAAGGCCGCGAAAGAGCGGGGCTTCGAGGCTCTCGCCCTCACCGACACCGGAGCCATGTACGGCGCGATTGAGTTTTATCGCGTCTGTCTTGACCAGGGTGTGAAGCCGATCCTCGGCTTCGAGGCCAGCATCGCTCCGCGCAGCCGCTTTGATAAAGATCCCACCCTCGATAAGACAGCGCATCGGCTCGTTCTCCTCGCGGAAAATTATACCGGATATCGGAATCTCATGCGGCTCTCGTCCCTCGGCGCGACTGAGGGTTTATTTCAGGGCAAGCCGCGCATTGATCGAGAACTTCTCGCCGCGCATCACGAAGGCGTGATCGCGCTCTCGGGCGGCATGCTGGGCGACGTCGGTGATTTGATACGCCAGGGCAAGATTGAAGCCGCGCGAACGGCGGCTGGAACGTACCGAAAAATTTTCGGGCCTGAACATTTTTATCTCGAACTTCAGGATCATCCGGCGATCCCGGGGCAGATTGACCTCAATACGAAGCTGATTGAGCTCAGCCGAGACACCGACATTCCACTCGTCGTTACCCGAGATGTCCATTATTTGAATGCCGAAGATGCCGAGGCGCAGGATATTTTGACCTGTATCCGGGAGGGCTGGAAAGTTGGTCAAACAGGGCGTGAGACGTATCGCTCTGTCGATCGGTCGCTCAACACTAAAGAAGATATTTTGTCGCGCTTTCGCCATATCGAAGAAGCGATCGAAAATACTGGGAAAATCGCCGATAGGATTGAGCTCGACATCCCGCTCGATCAATGGCATTTTGCGAATGTGGATTTACCCCCAGGGAAAACAGCTGATGATGTCATGTGCGAGAATGTTTACCAGCATGTCGAAGAGTATTATTCGCCGGTTACTGATGCCGTTAAGGAGCGGATTGAATATGAGCTTGACATCATTAAGACCAAAGGTTACTCGCCGTACTTCCTCTGTGTCGCCGATTTTGTGGCGTACGCCAAAGCGCACGGCATTGTGGAGACTACCCGAGGCTCAGCCGCCGGTTCCATCGTGTCCTACATTCTCGGCATCACGACCGTTGACCCACTGCGCTTTCAACTCCCGTTCGAGCGTTTCTTAAATCCGTTTCGTCCCAGTCCGCCGGATATTGATACGGATTTTGCAGACAACCGCCGCGAGGAAATGATCGCATATGTGACAAATAAATACGGCAAAGACAAGGTCGCGCAGATTATCACGTTCGGAACCATGGCCGCGCGCGCGAGTGTGCGCGATGTCGGCCGCGCGCTCGGGTTGTCATATAGTTTTTGCGACCAGGTGGCGAAACTCATCCCGCTCGGCGCCCAAGGGTTTCCGATGACGATCGAGCGCGCGCTCAAAGAAGAGCCGGATTTGAAAAAATTATTTGATACTAATGAGGACGTGAAGCGTCTCCTCACCCTTGCCAGAAAAGTCGAAGGCTGTGCGCGCCATACGTCGATCCACGCCGCCGGCGTCGTGATCTCGCCAACGGCGCTCACCGATTTTACGCCGCTCCAGTACGAAGTCGGCGGGACGCATCTCACGACCCAATATGAAATGAAATCGGTCGAGGCTGCCGGGCTTCTCAAGATGGATTTTTTAGGTATTCGCAACCTTTCGATTCTCGGTACCGCGGTCGAGATCGTCGAGAAGACGACCGGAGAAAAGATAGACATTTACAAACTCCCGCTCGACGATACGAAAACATTTGCCATGTTATCCCGCGGTGAAACCATGGGGACATTCCAGCTCGGCGGCT
>CAYHTX010000066.1:0-812 GCA_964359615.1 uncultured Gammaproteobacteria bacterium
GCTCGGACGCGGCGGCGAAGCGGTTAAATATTTTACAAAACTCAAATACTGCGAACTCCCGACCGGATCGAACGAAGGGACATTTTATTCGTGGGAAGGATCGGTGGCCGAGGGCTATCGCCTTAAGTCCCATCGCCTCCTCACCGTGAGTGCGGGGCTAGCCGCGGATTTAGGAAACATGCAGATTGATCTGCCTGGGAGCAGTGTCGCACAGGAATTTCAGCCCGAGTCTCCCGCCTACGGCGAGGATCGGAAAGAGCGCATCGAGACTTACTACCGCGTGTGCAACCAGGCGCTCTATGACGCGAATGTGAACGGCGCCGGGAGTGTGAGCGGGGTCGGCGGCATGGATCCGAGTTGCACGGCGCTCTATGACAATACCGGCCGCATTTTTTATCGGTTGCTCGACAAGACTGCGAGTGTTTCTGAAGCATGCACGCAGTTTCGAAAGACGATTCCGTATCTCGAAGTCGACCAGGCGATTACCGACCTTAACACCTGCTCGAACCGTCATGGCTTTTGGGCAGATGACCCGGACGACGCTGTCTCCGGCGATGTCTGCCGGAGATGCACCGGCGGCGGGCAATACGAGGATGGGAGCTGTATCTATTGGTCGCTCCCGGAAGAAAGTGTCAGTTGTCCGAAACGCGCGAACGGCTGCCGGCGCTATGTCGGGAACACCGGCAATGTGGTGAATCCGGCCGTGATCTTCCGCACCTTTGAACCGGATCCGGCCGCGACTGACAGCGCCGGAAATCTGCTCGATCCGGCCGATGCGCTCCTCGCTGCGGCCGAGGGCTGGTCGAGCGTAC
>CAYHTX010000066.1:822-6574 GCA_964359615.1 uncultured Gammaproteobacteria bacterium
ACCGGCGACGACGCTCTCGCCAGTCACAGAGTCGCTCCAGGTCGGTGAACACTCACTCTTTATTCCGGCGGGCGTAACCAGTTTTGCCTATGACATCGCGCTCTCATCGCCAGATAATCCGATCCTCGAAGCGACCGGACGGTATGAGCTGTCGTTTTGGGCGCGCGGCGACAGCCAGTCGCTTTCGGTGAGTTTCAATCAATTTGGCAACCCGCTCGAGAGCTTTACCTATGACCCGATCGCTCGCGGCGATCATCCGGTTAGTGTCACCGGCGGCTGGCAGGAGTTCGAGCTCGGGCCAGTCGAATTTACCGGCAGCCCGACCAATACAGCGAGTATTGTCTTCGCGAGAAATCCGAGCGGCGGACAGCTCTATCTAGATAATGTTCGTTTGCGGCTCATCCAGGATCAGGTAGAAGTCGTGAAGCCGGCCGCCGGGTTTACCGTGCCGGAAGCCTGCGACGCGACGCCGGACGACGGCCTCCCGGGCGCAGCGCTTGGGTGCACAGAATATATTGACAGTCAAAATCGGACCGTCTACACGGCCGGTTTTGAGTCGCTTTGCCGCGTCGACGCCGTGGGTTGCCAGCCAGTCTTCGATACCTATAATACGATCGCCGGGAACGATGCCCGCCAGGCAAAAGTCTACAACGCTTGGTGCGAACTGGGAACGCTGCAGCCGACGGCGACGACCTGTACGCTCACTGTTGACAGTGTCGCGTATGACCCGTGCGATGTTCCGGCTGGGGATACTGGCTGCTATGTGAACGAGGCGATCGCACTCGATTATGACTTCGATGTCGCGCGCGAATTTCCGGAGAGCGCCATCGTCACCTCGACCATGATCATCCCCGCAGACACGACCAGCACTGAACCGATATTTTTGACAAATACATCCCAGTCGCGCTGCCAGAGTGGGCAGCTCGGCTGTACCTTCCTCGGAGAGGAAACCCAAGACATTCCGCAGCCGAATACGCTGGCCTTCTCGCACGCGAATCAATACCTCCTCAACCAACCTGATGCGTATGTCTTCACCGGACAGGTCGGCGGCACGGCGCCGGCCGGAACTCAGGGAACGCTCTGCCGCCGGGAGGCAGTCGGCTGCGCCGCGTTCGCGTCCGAAAGCGGTACCTCATTTTTCAAAGATCCGGTGATTACTGGGCAGAGTATTTGTGATTACCGGAAAAATATTGATTACAACGGCGGCAAGGCGACCGGCTGGTTCCTCTCAGGCATCGGTCATTGCGCAGCCAACCAGGATACGCTCTGCGTGGATTCGAGTGGCTGTCCGGCCGGTGACACCTGTGACACAGATGCGGCTGTGCCGTGCTACACGAATAACCGTGAACTCGTCGGCGGGAGCATCATCTACGACCTCTCGAGTAATGATGCGCTCGAGTACGGCGGTCTCGTCGGGTCCTGTCCGGCGACAGAAAACAGCTGTACCGAACTCGTCGATCCGTCGGACAGGACAGACCCGGTCTATCCGAACGGACTGCCGTATTATGTCCTATTTCAGAGTATCGCACCTCGGCAGGCTGAATGTACGGACGGCACAGTCAGCCTCGTTGACGGGTGCGTGCTTTTCGATCGGACGAGCGATCCCAGAAAACTTTTTGACTCGACGGCGACGTATGCCCTCAGCGAAACCGCGAGTCCGCCGTTCGCGCCGGTCAGTCCCGTGTCTTCTCTCGGCAACGATGCGAACCTGATTCTGAAAGTGGATCGCGATCGCGCCTGCGCCGAGTGGTTATCCTGCAAGAGTTCCTACCCGGCGCGCGATGCCGAGGGTAATGTGCGGAATCTCTGTTACGAGTACAAGTCGTGCACGGCCGCCGAAACCGATGTTGACCCGGGCGGACGCTGCACGTCGCGACCCGGGACAGCCGGTCTCGTGACCCGCCTCACTGAGCAGAACTATATCGCCCGCGGCACCGGCGCAAACAACGGCATCGGCTGGAACGATCTTGATTATTCGGGGTATGCGCTCTATGACAAGTATCAGGTGGATGATCTAAGGACGATCTCGTTTGATCTCACGACGTTTCGCGCACGGCACCCAAATCTGACCGTTGCGGAACGGGCCGCCTATGATGCAATTGAACGAACGTCGTATCTTGTCTACGATCGAGCAGAGTATGCATTTGAATGCGGACCGGACGACGATTGGATTTCTTGCGGTGGAATCAATCTCGGTGGACGGTGTTATGCCCAGCGTTGTATCTACCCGCTTGGAACGCCGTTCCCGAGCGATACTGAACTTGTGCCGGATAATGTTCTGGCGGCTGTGAATTATCTTGTTGGCGGAACATGCAAGGCCTTCCCGGAGGGAGACAGCCCGTTTCCGGCCTATCTTGCTGACAACAGTACGGATGCCGGGGCCAACCTAAATGCTCCAAAGGAAGCGATTGATGACGTCAGTGAAGACCGCATCGAGTACGGAAGCAAAAAATCCGGATTTAGCGGAGCAAATATCTGTCAGTCTGGCAATTGTTCTTGTGAATATGTCAAGACAGTATATAAGAATGGGGATAAGGATTATTGGCCGACCGGAATAACGCGCACGCCGCCCGGCATCTGTGTCGGAGGACTGAGCGACGGCAGTCCGTGTGATCCAACTTTCGCCGATATTTGTGGGAGCGGTGGAGTGTGCAACCGCATGACACAAAAACAAACACGTATTGGGCTGCAGGGCTATTGTCTTGAGCCAGATTTCAGCCGGCCGATTAACGGACCGGCGAGTCGGCTAGCCGGAGAAGCGCAGGAGTATGCGTGCCTCACGTGGCTTCCGATTGATGTATCAGCGTCGAATTTTGACCTCCATAATCAATTCCAGACGGCCGGATACTTCCCGCCTGTTGATGCGGTGGCAGCAAATAACCAATATTTCGGTCAGTTATATTGCGCGGCGGTTGATCAAGGCGGATTTTTTGACGAAAACAAGCTTCAGGATGGTGATGGCGAACGCGCGCTAATCGCGAGCGATGGTTTTGGAACACTGTATACCCAGTATTGGCAAAATTCTTACAATCAGGTGGCTGAACGCCCGATAGTGGACAGTTATGCATGCCGACCAGAATGCTCGGGTGCTGATTGCGTGGCTTCTGGTATAGCTGCGCTTGGATCTGGTTTCTTCGCTGGAATAACCGGCGGTTTGGCGGCGGGTCTTTTGGTGGATGCGCTTCTTTCAGACAATCCAAATTCGAGATTGTTTTATCAGATTAATTGCATGCAAGAGGATAGTGCTGGGGTCATCACACAAGATAAACTAAATATTCTCTACCGTCTCATGCAGTATTGGGCATGGGAAAATATAACGACCGATTCAGTTTTACTGCGAGTTGAAGTCGGGCAGGATAGTGCTGGCAATGATGATGAATCGGAGTGGAGCCCTCCAGACCTCGAGACCTCTTTGTATAACAGCCAACTCGTGCCTCTCAATATTGATTCTTTCGATCCTTCTACGCTCGGTATGCTCCACCGTTCAGCCTCTACTCAACCGGCAGGGGTTTACACGTCGTCGCTCCTTACAGACCCGAATGGTGGCTTGTATGATACAAGTCTGGATAAAGTATACTTTGTGCCGATTCGGACACGTGATTCTTTCCGCGGATTTATGCCAATGATACTTACGAAAGATTTTTACCTCGACATCGCCGCTCTTCGCCGCTTGCTCAGACGGAACGATTTACCACCATCCATTATCGGAGGAATGTCAAGTTCATATACGGCCGCTGAAGAAGTCTGGGACTGGGGGATAGATACAAATGATAATGATAATATTGTGAATTTTCCACTGGCTGCTTCAGGTGAAATATTTGAGCTTGATGACTCTGGTGGTGTTTTCCGTTGGAACTATGCACTTGAGCGCTCTGAGAATGAGGGTTTGTTTCCCGGTGAAACTTCAGTCGAGCTCGGCGGACCAGCAACACGGTATGTGACGGTCTTTTTTGCAGATAACCGTTCGAGCTATGCTATTGATCCATCGGACGGCGAACATACTATCTCGAGTGCGTTGCCGTCATTTGTTATCGACCTTATTGGGTCAAATACCGGAGGCTCAGGGAACAATGAGGTTTCGGATTATCTCGGTAGTCACAACGACACCCTTCCTCTCCCAGAAGATCAGGACGAGGATCCTTTTCACGCCCAGTGCACGTATGGGGGCCAGCCTGGGGGGGGTCACGCCGAAAACTGGCTCGCGATCGGCATGGACTTTGATCAAAATGGCCGTTTCCTCGGGTATGTGAGCCGGTGGTGCTTTGGCTACCATTTCGATGAAGCTCAGAAGGCCGCCATCAATATGGCTGTTATTGCTGATATGTCGAATCAGTGCACAGAACTCGTGCAGACATATGATGACTCAGCGCCAGGCGTTTCGAGCCGAGTCACGAATAAAGCTTGGACAAACCGTGTGTGGCAGTCTGCAGCGTCTACAAGGAGCGGTTCTCCGCTACTCCATCCGTTTGGTGATTATCGATTAATGTTGGCGAGAGATAGTACCTATACGCCGTTTGGTTCTCTTGCTCTTCCGTATGACGCAGTGAGTAATCTACCGGTTCAGGGCGATCCTTTGCCGGCCACACGACAGTTTTCACTGCTCGAGTATACCTTGGATAATTATTCGACTGGGATGCCATACTCATGCATGGGCCGCGTGTACAATACCACATTTGATACACTTGATTTTGGTGTATTCCGAGAGTGCCCGTTTGCCGAGGACAGCGACTACTTTGTTTCGCGTCTGGGGATCGCACCGGCGACTGTGATTGGTAATACATTACCGGCAGTCGGTATTGAGGGTATCCAGCGACTTTTTGCCGCATACTACCATCGTTCTGAGCTTGAGCCGGTTGAGAGGAGATATTATAGGTATACTGCGAACCAGACGAATGATCGGAGTGGGGACCAGAATTTGTGGTCTGGTACTACGATCATGCCGCCAAGAATCTTTTCGCTCAACCCTTCGTTGTGTTTTGGTGCCGACATTGATCAGCCTCGATGTGTAGCTGGAGAAGAAGACAATGTAACGATTAATGGAAAGAATGCGCGTTCAACTAATTATGACCAGGATCCGGCAAATACATCGGATGAAGACAGAAACGGATTTCCTGGATCTGATCCGATTATCGGGCTCGGCATTGAAACTGCCGTTATGCATTTTTATGCCTTTGCCGATGATAACCGTATGCCGATTAGACGAATCATGATTGATTGGGCAGATGGACCAAATCGGACAAATGAAAATGTGTATGGCTTATATAAAAATAGGAAGCCCTTCTGTTCGACGGATGATGGGTTTACGGTTACAGTCGGACTTTGTGGTGAGAGTGAGACTGAGTTGACGGGGATGACCTGTCGCACTGACGATGATTGTCCGTTTGATGATGGGGGTAGTCGTATCTATCGGTGTTTTGGCGATATTGATGCAACAGTGACGTTACCAAATGGGGCCATCGATGTGCAGCAGTCAGCATCTTCCATATATCAGAGTGCCCGTTTCGGGAATGCAGCTCGAGCGTGTACTGCTGAGCCATTTGAGTTTCGTCACGATTATTCATGCGGACAGAGTGACATTGCGGATGCGGATAATGATGGCGATCCGGATCAGCCATATGTCAAGCGCGTCTCAGAGCTTGATAGCACGGATGCGGTACAGCAGCTCGTCAATCTCTACGGCCTCACGTCCGATTCGTTCGTCTGCGCTTTCCAGCCGCGCGTGCAGGTGTTAGATAATTGGGGGTGGTGTAAT
>CAYHTX010000067.1:0-6547 GCA_964359615.1 uncultured Gammaproteobacteria bacterium
ATACGTTGACGAAAACATGGTCGGCCATAAGCTCGGTGAATTTTCACCCACGCGGAAATTTATCCGACATGGCGGCAAGATGCAAAAAGAGCAGGACAAAGCCGCCACTGCTCCGGCTGCCGCGCCTGCGAAATAACGTGATCATGCTATGAAACAAGCCACTGCCAAACTCCGTTATCTCCGTATGAGTCCGCGAAAAGTCCGGCTCCTCGTTCAGCTTATCCGCGGGCGACGGGCTGATGATGCGGTGGCTGAACTTCAGTTTTCCCATAAGACTGCCGCGCGGCCACTTGTGAAACTCCTTCAGTCAGCCATTGCCAATGCGAAGACTAACCACGGACTGATCAAGAAGACGCTCGTCGTGAAATCTGCTTCGGTTGATGGCGGACCGATCGCGTATCGCTATACGCCGCGCGCGTTTGGTCGCGCGACTCCGGTTCGCCGGCGCACGGCGCACGTAATGGTCGTTCTCGAGGGTGAAGAGGGCGGAGTGAAATCGACGGCGGTTGCGGCAGGAGAGATTGAAGGGGCAATTGATGCAAAAAAAGACGCACGGGAGACAAAGAGTGGAGCAAAGACCGGTGAAAAAGGCGGATTGAAGAATATCCACGCAACAAAACGTGAGGCGACGCGCAAGGTGACGATTCAGCGTCGGTCAGGCGGCTAAATGAACGTGTGAGAAATTAGAAATTGGCATTTTTTCCCTTATGGGTCATAAAGTACATCCAAGAATTCATCGGACTCAGGTCATCTACACGTGGGATTCGCGTTGGTTTGGCAAGAACAGCGAGTACAAGACATATGTTGAGCAGGATATTCGCATCCGGGAATTTTTGATGAAAAAATGCAAGGACGCGCATATTGACGCGATTAGCGTCGAGCGCAGTCCGAAGCATATGATGATCACAATTCTCGCGGCGAAGCCAGGGTTTATCATCGGCCGCGGCGGACAGGGTCTCGAGGACATCCGGAAACAGATTGAGCGCCAATTTCTCAAGATGAAGCAGAAGGTGAAGCTGAATATCCAGGAAATTAGCTCTCCCGCGCTCTCGGCAGCGGTCGTGGCCCAAACTATGGTGAGCGAGATCGAGCGCAGAATTCCTTTTCGCCGCGGCATGAAACAGGCGATTGAGCGCGTCATGAAAGCCGGCGGTCTCGGCATCAAAGTCAAGATGGCGGGCAGGCTGAACGGCGTCGAGATCGCGAGACGTGAAAAATTGGCGGCCGGCAAGGTACCGCTCATTACGCTCCGGAGCGACGTTGACTACGCGTACGTGCCAGCTTTTACCTTATACGGGAAAATTGGCGTCAAAGTCTGGATTTATCATGGGGAAGTGTTTGGCCGGAAAGATAAATTTAGCGAGGCGGCAGCCCAGCCGAAACCGGAGCGACGGCCGTCCCGTGAAACCGGAACCCGGCAACGAGGAGTGACACAAGAGTAATATGTTGCTCCCGAAAAAAGTAAAACATCGAAAATGGCATCGCCCGCGCCGGAGGAATCGCGGGGTGGCGACGAGACTGACTTCGATCGCCTTCGGCAGTTTTGCGCTACGCGCTCTGAGTCATGGCTGGTTGACGAGCCGACAGATCGAAGCGGCGCGCCGGGTCATGACGCGGTATGTAAAGCGTGGCGGCAAGATTTGGATCCGCGTCTTCCCCGATCGGCCGGTGACGAAAAAAGGTTCGGAAGTTCCCATGGGCGGCGGCAAAGGCTCTCCGGACCATTATGTCTGCACCGTGAAACCCGGGACGGTGCTCTTCGAGATGGGCGGTATTACGCGCGCGGATGCGGAAACAGCGCTCACCCTCGCGGGGGATAAACTGCCGGTCAAGTCTGCATTTATTCAAAAAGAACGCGTGTAAGCACACCGAACGCGATCGCATATGACCTACGAAGAACTCAAAAATAAAACCGCCACCGAACTCGCGACCCTCCTCGCTGAGGCGCGAGCGGCCATCCGGACGCACCGATTTCAGGCGGCTGAACATCAGCTCAAAAACGTGCGGGCCATCCGAGAGCTACGGAAACGGATAGCGCGCCTACTCACGCGTCTTCGGACCATGTAAGGATTTTTATGAAACCAGAAAGTGCGACAATAAAGAAAACGCCGCATCGGCAGTTCAACGGCCAGGTGGTCGGCGTCGGGGAAGCGAAGACCGTTCGCGTGCTCGTGCGTTCGACGAAGCTGCACCCGAAATACCGGAAGCAGTATGTGACGACGAAGAAATACGCCGTTCATGATGAAGAAAAAAATGCAAAACTTGGCGACCAGGTCGTGTTTGAAGAATGCCGGCCGATCAGCAAGACCAAGAAATGGCGTTTGATCCGTATCGTATGATCCAGCATCGTTCCATGCTCATCGTCGCAGACAATACCGGAGCCAAAAAGCTTATGTGTATCCGCGTGCGCGGAGGGTACAAGAAGCGATATGCGCGCATCGGAGACGTGATTACCTGTTCGGTCAAGGAAGCGGCGCCGCGCGGACTCATCAAAAAAGGTGATGTGGTTCATGCGGTCATCGTCAGACAGCGGAAAGAAACGCGCCGCAAGGACGGCACCTATATCCGGTTCGACGAAAATGCTGCGGTGATTATCGATGAAAAGGTCAAAGAGCCGAAGGGTACGCGCATTTTCGGCCCGGTAGCCCGTGAACTCCGGAGCAAAGGGTTTCAAAAAATTATTTCCCTCGCACCGGAAGTGCTCTAATCGCGCGTGATGCATATGAAACTAAAAACTGGCGACAATGTGAAAGTGCTCTCCGGACGCGATCGCGGCAAGACCGGGAAGATCATCCAGGTATTCCGGAAAACAAAGGACGGCCGTTCTCTCGTCGTGGTTGATGGCGTCAATAAGCGGAAGAAGCACCTGCGCAACCGCGGCCGGACGAAAGGCGAAAAAGGCCAGACGATCGAGCTCTCGGCCCCCATCCACGCGAGCAAAGTGATGCTCATCGATCCAAAATCAAACAAGGCGACGCGCGTTGGGTTCAAAATCGAGGGGAAGGCGAAGAAACGCATCGCCAAAAAGAGCGGTGAATATCTCGAGTAAATCCGTATGCAACCAATTCTCTATACACAATATAAAACCGGCGTGGTGCCGGCGATGAAAAAAGAGTTCGGCTATAAGAGCGTCATGCAGGCGCCGCGCGTTACGAAAGTCGTTCTCAACGTTGGCTACGGCCGCCATACGAAGGATGCCGCGTACATCGAGAATATCGAGAAGACCCTCTCGCTCGTGACCGGACAGAAGCCGGTCCATAATAAAGCGAAGAAGGCGATCTCGAATTTTAAGACCCGTCTCGGCATGCCGATCGGCGCCTCGGTCACACTCCGGGGACCGCGGATGTATGACTTTCTTTTCCGCTTGATTCATCTGACATTTCCGCGCGTTCGAGATTTCCGCGGGGTGAGTCCGAAGAGTTTTGACCGCCAGGGGAACTACACGGTCGGTTTCAAAGAAAATATTGCCTTTCCGGAGATCAGCACCAGTTCTGTTGATAAGATTCATGGACTCGAAATCGTGGTGGTGACGACGGCAAAAAACCAAGCGGAAGGCAAAGCGCTTCTCACCAAATTCGGGTTTCCGTTCCGGGATAAGTAATTTTCATTGTATGGCCACGCAAGGACAAATTGCAAAATCGAAACGAAAGCCGAAATTCACAACCCGCATCGTACGGCGGTGCTGGAAGTGCGGACGGAAACGCGGCTATATGCGAAAATTCGGTTTGTGCCGTATCTGTTTCCGAGAACTCGCGAATGACGGCAAATTGCCTGGCGTACGAAAATCGAGTTGGTAACATTGAACTACTCATTATGATGACCGATCCAATCGCAGACATGCTGACCCGTGTCAGAAATGCACAGGGCTCACGCCGACCGACAGTGGAATTGCCATTCTCGAAACTCAAGTTCGAGATGGCGAGTATTCTCTGCCGCGAGGGATTTCTCGAGACCGCGCTTAAAGTCGAGGGAACACCGCCGCGCCTGCTTCTTGGCCTTAAGTATAACGGCCGGACTCCCGCCATCCAGTCCCTGAAACGCGAAAGTAAGCCCGGGCATCGGCGGTATCTCAAGGCCAGTGAACTGCCGATGATCATGAATGATTTTGGCGTGGCGATAGTTTCCACGTCGCGCGGTCTCATGACGAACCGCGAAGCGAAGGCGGCGCGCCTCGGCGGGGAGATTCTTTGTTCGGTGTATTAATACGCTATCGGCTATCATCTTTGGATTCTTTCGCCGGAATGCAGAGACGATAGTCTATAGCAGCTAAACGTTTGTATGTCACGTATCGGAAAAAAACCTATTCCCATCCCGGGAGGCGTCACTGTCACAGTCAAGGATCAGGCGCTGACTGTCCAGGGACCAAAAGGCACGCTCACGCGCCGTCTTTCGCCATATGTCACTGTGGTCGTCGAGGGGCAGGAAGTCCGGGTTGACGTCCGGAACAAAGAGGATAATGCCGAGCGGGCTGTCTGGGGCACGACCGGCGCTCATATCGCGAACATGGTGAACGGCGTGGTACAAGGCTTTAAGAAGCAGCTCGAGGTGAATGGCGTCGGGTATCGCGCTGCCATGCAAGGGAAGGACGTGAAGCTCGAGGTTGGTTTTTCACACCCCGTCGTGTTCACGGTGCCGGACGGCATCACGGTGGCAGTCGAAAAGAATGTGTTGACGGTTTCGGGCATTGATAAAGAGCTTGTCGGCGAAGTGGCTGCCCAAATCCGCAACATCCGACAGCCTGAACCTTATAAAGGCAAAGGGATTAAATATCTCGAAGAAACGATCCGCCGGAAAGCCGGGAAAGCGGCCAAGACGGCGAGCGCCTAAATTTTCATGGTATGAATACGAAAGTTGCACAACGGGAGCGACGGCGAGCGCGAGTCCGCGCCCGCGTTTCGGGGACGGCTGAACGGCCGCGCCTCAATGTCCACCGGGGTCTGAGAGGCATTTTTGTCCAGCTCATCGACGACACGGCGCAAAAAACAGTGGCGAGCGTGCACAGTAAAACTGTGGCGCCGGCAGATGCGGGTGAGCGAAAGGGGAAAGTGGCAGTGGCGTATCTCGCCGGCCGGGCGATCGCGGAAAAAGCCAAAGCCCTCGGGGTGAGTCTGGCCGTGTTTGATCGCGCCGGGTATCGGTATCACGGACGAGTCCAAGCCGTGGCGGACGGCGCTCGCGATGGCGGCCTCGAATTTTAATTTAGCTTTTAGTACCAACCTATGGACCGAGGGAAAGGCAGAGGAAAAATGAGACCCAAAAGAGAGAAGCCGGAATTTGACCAGCAGATTATTGATTTGGCGCGCGTGACGCGCGTGACGAAGGGCGGCAAGCAGCTCTCATTCCGCGCCTGTGTCGTCATCGGCGATCGAAAAGGCCGGGTCGGTTACGGACTCGATAAGGGGAAAGACGTCCAGCTCGCCGTCGAGAAAGCCGTGAACCAGGCGAAAAAGCACATGATCCGCGTTCCCCTGTATCATGACACGATTCCGCATCCGGTATTGGCGAAATATAAAGCCGGGAAAGTGCTCCTCATGCCGGCCCCGCGGGGGTCTGGTATCATCGCCGGCAGCGCCGTGCGTACGATCCTCGAGCTCGCCGGCGTGCCAAACGCCTCGGCAAAAATTTTGAGCAAAACCAATAATAAATTAACTAATTTGAAGGCCGCCTTCGAGGCGCTGCAGCTCTTTAAGCCGCTCGAGACGCGCGGCGGAAAAGCCAAGAACCCTGGCGCGAAAACAGAAGCTGCCGTATAATGAAGACACGTGACTATGGCGATCCATGCACATACAATGAAGCGACATCGCGGCGTGAAAGCGAAACGCAAGCGCCTCGGCAGGGGCAATGCGTCCCAAAAAGGGACCATGTCCGGCCGCGGCGGCAAGGGACAGACCGCCCGTTCCGGTGGCGGACGGCGGAGCGCCATTCGGGCGCTGAGGCCGTCGCTCCTCAAGATTCCGAAATTGCGCGGCTTCCGGAGCATACACGCAAAGCCTTTTGTCGTTACCCTGAAACAGCTTGACCGGCTTCAGTCGTCGGAGCCGGTAACGTCTGAGTTTTTGAAAGGCCAGGGGTGTATCCCTGGAAGCGCGACTGCGGTAAAAATCGTCGGGACAGGAACACTCACAAAAAAGCTCACGATCCAAGGCTGTGGCGCTTCGGCGAGCGCTCGGGCAGCGATCGAGAAAGCCGGCGGATCCGTGACCGGCTAACTGCGTGAAGACTATGTGGCAAAAAATCGTTCGCGCCTGGAAAATAGATCAGCTTCGCCACAGCATCCTGTTTGTTCTCGGGATGCTGGTTATTTTTCGGCTCGCGGCGCACATTCCGGTTCCTGGAGTGAACACGGGCAATCTGAAACTCTTTCTCGAAGGCAATCAGATTCTCGGCATTTTGAATATTTTTTCCGGCGGAACGATTGAGAATTTTTCGATCGTCATGCTTGGCGTCGCTCCCTATATCACGGCCTCGATTATCTTCCAGCTCCTCTCCATGGTCATTCCACGGCTCGAGGAAATCACGAAGGAAGGCGAGTCCGGCCAGCAGAGGA
>CAYHTX010000068.1:0-4908 GCA_964359615.1 uncultured Gammaproteobacteria bacterium
CCAAAAGAAACGAAACCGATGGCGACAGCGGCAATATGTCCTCATCTGGCGGCGTGTACTCGCTCGTGTCTTCTTCGTTTTCGCAGCCGGGGTCACTGAGATCAATAAATGTATCCCCGTCATTATCAATCCCATCGGCGCAGGCGAGTTCTGGCGGAGGCGCTTCGATGCGGCAGGCAACACTACAACCATCATCATCGAAATTATTGCCATCATCGCACTGTTCATCCGCACTGGTCTCGAGAACGCCGTTGCCGCAGTGGGCCAAATCTTCAATTTCACACAGGCTCGAACAACCGTCGCCGTCGTCCGCGTTCCCGTCATCGCACTGCTCATCAGGATCTCGCTCGCTATCACCACAGAGCGTGGTCTCCCGTCGGCAGATGCCGGAACAGCCGTCAAAATCTTCCCGATTGCCGTCATCGCAATCCTCATTGTCATTCCGGACGCCATTGCCGCATTGCGGCACGACCTCGATAGTACAGAATACGGAACAGCCGTCGCCATTCGCTGTATTGCCGTCGTCGCATTGTTCAGCGAGTTCCAATATGCCATTGCCGCACACCCGGCCCACGGGGGCGACGCTGCAATCACCGAGACTCGCCCGCAGATTCTCCGCATTGAGCGTTATATTGACCGCGTCGCCGGTTTCGCCGTCGGTCGGATCCGACAAGCGCATGGGGCCGGTCCACAGATTTATATTCCGCTCTTCGGTGGGACGAATGAGTGGCTGGAGATATGGATTGCTCCGCGAGAAAACGCCGAGACCATAATCGTAGTACGACGGCAGGATATGGAACACGATGTTGCCCCGGGTGTAGGCGCTGACGCCGTGTTGCGTGTTCAGACGGTAGTCGCTCGCGAGCGTATCCTGGTTGAAACACACCGGCACGCCGGTCACGGTGAGCGTACCGCCCGCAGAAGAATAGATACTGTCATACCGCTCGTTCCAGGTGAGGCTGCCGTCCATCTGGACCCGAAACGGTGCCACGCCGCTCGCGACCGACGAATACCCGCGCGGGTAAAGACTCACGGTCGTGACCGTCGGGAGATACGGGCTGCCGCCGATGCCCACGATGCGAAATTGGCCGTGCGGATCAACGCCGCTCGAATCAACCGTGTAGCGGTAGCCGATAATCGCGAGATGGGCGCCGGCGGCATCATAGCTCGCGCTCCAGAGACTGTCCTCGGCTTCCGGCCAGCCGAGCTCGCCATCGGCCGCGACTGTAAAACGAATATCATCACTATCCACATTGAGGTACCAGGTGCCGGGCTGGAGACCGGCGGAAAGCAGACTGGCAGTAAAGTTGACCTGCGGGATAGTCGGGGTTAGCCGTCCCGCTTGATTTGTCATAATGTAACGTGGCCGGATCGTTAAATCCGTCCCGTCAATAAACACCTGTGGACAGCCGTTCGCGGCGACAACTGTGCCTGGCGGCGTATTGATCTCATCCGGGTTTCCGATATCACACAGATCAATGTCGTCCGTCACGCCGTCCCCATCCTGATCTCCGGCTAAATATGGCGTGGCATTGGCCGAGACGCCGTTACTCCGATTGTCTGACGTATCGAACACGAAGATCGTGTAAAAATACGGCGTATCATTCGTGAGTCCGGAGTCCAGGTATTCCCGAGTGCTGAGCGTGGTGATCGTCGCGACCAAATCTCCGTCGTCCGGCGTTGCTGGCGCCTGGCCGACACTCCGCCGGATCATGAACGACGCGACATCGGAAATGCCTGACGGATAGGTACAGGTGAGGAGCGCGGCCGCGTTTCTCGCATTGGCGCGGAAGTTACTGACATCGGCCGGCGGTACCGCGTCGGCGAGCGTGAAGAAATCCCCGAGCACGACGGTGGTATTCGGCGTTTCATCACTGCAGGAAATACGAATATAGTGCGGTGTATTCGGACGGAGATTGGTCACGACTGTTTCATACGATCCACCGCTCTGCGTCGTCACACTACCGATGAACCGATAAGGAACCGTCGGCCCGTCAGTATCATACACATAGGTGCACTCGGTGACGGTGATATTGTCCGTCGCTGTCCAGGTCGTCGTAGCGGCCGTGATACCGGCAGTTGACGCCACGTTCAAAATCACCGGTGCCTCGATGTCTTCATCGGTCGCGGTCATGAATGTGCCGAAAAAGAGTCGCGTATTTGGCGCGCCGTCCGAACAGGCGATGCGAAAGTAGTACATCGTCTCCGGCTCGAGATTCGTCATCGCGATCGAATAACTTTCGCCAGTTCGAATTGGTTGCATTTCAGCCGTGTAATCAGTCGTGACGCCGAAACTAAAAGTACAACTCATAACAGCGATGTTATCTGTCGCTGTCCATAAGACCGTGGCGGTCGTTTGCGTCGTTGATGAGGCAGCATTTATGATGACTGGCGCCTCCCCATCAACACTGCCGCCAGTCGAGAGAAATACTTCCCGCTGGCACGCCGCCGTGCAGGAGTCGCCGCTTACGGCATTGCCGTCGTCACACTCTTCTCCAGGATCAAGGACGCCGTTACCGCAGACCATGCCGACCGTTGTCCGGACAGTCACGCTGGTACTTGACGTATCCGCGAGCGCGGCATAGATAGTCCCGAGCATCCCGATCAGGCCACAAATAAATCCCGCCCCGAGAATGTGCCACTGATTTATGTGTTGCCGCGTCAGCATATTATATGTCCTCCCGCGCCTCTCTCCGGCGTCGGACCAGACTGACGATCGAGAGTAAAAAAACGAAAATCATTCCGAGAACGAGGGCGATAGCGCCAGGCGGGACAAACCAGCCACCTCGGCCAAAAAAAGTGAGCGACTGGCCGGTCACGCCGTACGTCAGCCGCACATCTGTCCTGAGCGGTCCGGCATTCACCACATTGATCGGCGGGAGCGACCATGCCTCTCGCCAGGATGTATACGGCAGCATTTTGCGCCCTGCCGCATTCACCGGTATCTCGGCAATGGTTTCCCCCCACCAGTTACTGACCCGGATCGTTCCCGCCGGAATCACGTGGATCGTTCCGGTATTTTTAAGCGTAAGTTGATAGGCCGCGCTCGTGTCTCGCACCCAACCTGCCGGATAGGAAAAATCCTCGATCTCGAGTGACTCGGTCGCAGTGCCGCCGACATGGAGAAACAGGAGTGACCCGACGCGGGTCCCGATGCCAACGCCGCCAAGGCCGGGCAGTTCGGCGGCAAAAAGCGCGAGGTAGTGGCTCATCGGCTCTGCTTCAGCGGGAACGGCGATGATAAAGCGAGCGGTCTCTCTCCCTCCTGGTGCGAGCTCGATGGACTGAATCTCAGGCGTCACCCAGACAACCGCTTCATCATCCTGGCCGAACACCGGCCGGCCGTCAGCATCGAGGGTAAAGGCATCTGCTTCGAAGACGACGGTCTTCTCCTGCCCATCGGCATTCACCACTTCCATCTCGACGATCTGGCGTTCACCCGGATCGATAACAACCGTCTGGCGGAGCGGCGATACCGAGACTGCCTGGGCGCGCGTCGGCGCCAAAACCGCCCCGAGTGCAGCCAAGAGGCAAAAGGCTGAAAACCATGAAACTCGATCTTTCAGCATCGAATAAACATCTATCCATCACGGGTTGACCGTGACAGTAAAAACAACACTATGCGAATACGAGCCGCTTGACGTCCCGCTACTCATGGAGGCGCGAAATTGGATCGTCGTCGAGCTGTTCGTGACCGAGCCGCTGGCGGCCGCCACACTCACCGAGCCGCTGATCGCCGCATCGCTCGCGAGAAGCCCATCATTTCCAGTCGTCCGGATGCCATACTCTTCGGAACCGGCCGTTACCGTGCCGTCAGTCACGTCGTCAATATCGTTCGATCCAGAGCGAAGGTTCCCATCTTCACTCACCGCCGCGGTGTAGCCGGTTTCTGAATCTGTCGAAACAGTAAGAACAAGCGAACTCGTCGAGACGGCGCCAGTCGCGAGCGCCTGGAGCGTCACCGAACTCGCGCTCACACTGGCTGTCAAAATACCGATCTCCTCGGCTTCAAACCCGCCGCGCAGCTCGAATGTTCCGCCGGTCGAGGAAGCCATGACCAGGCCCCCGCTCGAGCCTGATAGACCAAACGACGTGCTCGTGACTTCATTCGCTGTAATGACCGAAAAACTGTCTGCGTAAATTTCAAAATCCCCGCCGGTCATAGCGGCGTTCAGCTGGACAGGACGCAAGGCCACGGATAGGAAAAAAAGCGCGAGAATAACGCGTTGCATACGCCACATAGTATACCACGCTCACTCGCTCGCTCCCACTCTCAAAAGAAAAAATTTTCTAATACTTTTTTCCTAAAAAATGGCTCAACGTAGAAAAAAAATCCTACCGGCTTTTTAGAAAAAATTTGTTTATCCCCAGAAAATCTTTGACAGAGAGAAAAAGCGGGATTATACTGCCTGCACAATTCACCAAATATCAAGAGTGGATCGCTCCCGACTGAGTCGGGAAAGGGACTTGGCCCTGATCCTACCAACCTTATCCCGCAAACTGGGAAGAAGGTGGTCCCAACCCTTACGGGGAAAGATATGTCCTATCCGCTTCGGCGGTCAGGAAATCACATGACTTCTTATCCGTATGGGTGGAAGTTTTTTTGTTGCGTTGCGTTCCATTCAACCCTCATCCAAAGCTCTTCTCACCGACTCCTCTATGAAAACCATCATCATCGGCGCCGGCCGGGGTCGCCGGCTCGATTACCTAACCGCCACTCAGCCCAAACCGTTTACCGAATTTCAGGGCAAGCGGATGCTCGACTGGATTCTCGACGCCCATCGCGCGAATGGCGTTGCGGAGTTTCACTTTATCGGGGGGTACCTGATAGATGAGGTCAGAAAACACTACCCTGATTTTGTCTACCACCACAACGACAACTGGGAAAAAAACAATATCCTCCAGTCG
>CAYHTX010000068.1:4918-6544 GCA_964359615.1 uncultured Gammaproteobacteria bacterium
AAGAGGCCTTCGAGGGCGGCTTTGTCTCAAGCTACGGCGACATTTTATATACCAGGCACATTGTCCGGAACGTGCTTGAGAGCACGGCCGATATCTGCCTCGCGATTGATACTGACTGGAAAAATCGCTATGCGTACCGCAGCCAGCATCCGACGACCGATGCGGAAAAAACCACGGCCTCAGGCAGTACGCTGACCCGCCTTCACCGCACCATTCCGGACACGCAAGCCTTCGGCGAATTTATTGGGCTCGCCAAATTTTCTCCGCGCGCAGCCGAGCTTTTGAAACGCGAGTATGATCTTCTCGATTCTGACTTTCTCTTTGACGGCACGATTCCCATGAACAAGGCATACCTCATTAATTTTCTTAATTATTTGATCGGAAAAGGCGTTGCGATGGAATTTGCAACCACCCACGGACACTACATCGAAGTGGATACGCTCGAGGATTATGCGTATGCGCAGACGCATTGGCCGCCTCATGCTCCTATGTAATGCGGGAAATTCAACAGGCTACCTATTTATAATAAAATGAACCGTATGCCAAAAAATATTTTATTCCCAGCGAGCGTCGTCGGCAGTCTGCCGCGGCCGCTCTTTGTTCAAGACGTTATTCTCCATGGCGGCGATCCGTTCTCGCCTATCATGGATAAAGCCGTCCTCTACGCCATTGCGCTCCAGGAGCAAGCCGGACTTGATATTATTTCCGACGGCGAGTGGCGAAGAAAATCTTATGTGGGAGTCGTGAGTGAAATCGGGCGTGGGTTTACCCATTCATTCAATCAGGAAACCGGGCAATCTTGGACCGCGGTCACAGAGAAATTGGAACATGCGACGCCAGGTTTTTTTGCCAAAGAAGCGGCTTTCCTAAAAAAGAATGCCGATCGAAAAATAAAAGTCTCCATCCCCACACCGTATCTCCTGGGAACACGCCTGTGGAATAAAAAAGAATCTGCTCAGGCATACCCCACGCGCGAATCTTTTATTGAGGCCATCATTCCGATCCTTCGCAAGGAAATACTGCTTCTCAGAGACGCCGGCGCTGACATGGTTCAGGTTGATGACCCTCATATCTGTCTCTTCGTTGACGAGGAACTCAGAAAACAATTTGCCGATCCGGAAAAAGAACTCGCGTATGCCTGTTCAGTCGTCCATGAACTGGTGCGCGACATTGACGGCATTGAAATTGGGTTGCATTTGTGCCGGCGCAACAAAGGGCGGAATGGCTGGATCGGCCAGGGCGGCTATGATCCGATTATCCCGTTCATAAAAAATATTGATGTTGATCAATTCGTCCTCGAATACACGATTCCGGTCGCCGGGGACGTCTCGGCGCTTAAAGCCTTGCCGGAAAGATTCAAGATCGGCCTCGGATCAGTTGACTGTCGTTTTGAGAGTATTGATACGCCGGAGGAAATCGTCGCGCGGGTCGAGCGAGCGCTCGAATATATTTCGCCGGAGCGAATTGTGCTCAACCCAGACTGCGGTTTCGCTCCCGGGTCCCAAGCCAATGTGCCGCTCGACGAGGCGTATCTCAAATTAAAAAACGAAGTAGCGGCGGCGCAGCTGCTTCGAGAAAAGTATTCGAAACAATCACCAGCCGGATAATGAACCTCTCGCTCTTAAA
>CAYHTX010000069.1:0-6525 GCA_964359615.1 uncultured Gammaproteobacteria bacterium
CCAAGGGTCTCCCCCACTGCGACGACGTTGGACACCAGATGAAAACGACGACCCACGAAGACGGACACCAGACTCAACATTGTGTGCGGACGACCCACGCCGAACAAAACGCCATTGTCCAGGCCGCCAAAGTCGGCGTCCCGATCGACGGCAGCACCTTGTACTGCAAAATGACGCCCTGCCCGGTCTGCGGTAAGATGATTGTAAACGCAGGCATCAAACGCGTGGTCTGCGAAAAACGCTACCACGCCGGCGGTGAGAGCGAAGACATGTTTCGACAAATCGGGATTGAGCTCGATTATTTCGATGAGTCAGTGGAAACGTATGCCAAACAGTAAGATCATCCTCGGCTTCGCCGGCCTCATGGCGAGCGGCAAAGGGACGGCCGCGAAATATCTGGCCGAGCGCCACGGCGCCACGACCCACCGCTTCTCAACCATGCTCCGCGACGCGCTCGATCGTTTTTATCTCACCCACACACGGGACAATCTCATTAAAATTTCTGAAATCATCCGCGGCACCTTCGGCGAAGACACCATGGCTCGCACCATGGCGAAGGATGTCGAAAACGACACGGCACCACTCATCGTTGTCGAAGGCATCCGTCGCCTCGCCGATATCGAATATCTCAAAAAACTCCCAAATTTTGTCCTGGTCGAAATTTTTGCCGACATCAAAATCCGCCACGCCCGCCTCAACGCCCGGCGCGAAAATCCTGATGATGCGACGAAATCATTTGCCCAGTTCGCAGCCGAACACGAACGCTCGACTGAGCTCACCATTCTCGATGTGGTACAATTTGCTGCTGAGCGGATTGATAATAATGGCACAGTGGCAGAACTCGAGTCAGCGCTCGACCGGCTGGTAAAAAAATACACATAATAAATCAGCTATGCGCATCCAGATCAAACGCGTTGACCCGACGCTCCCGCTGCCTCAGTACCAGACCCCGGGCGCCGTAGCCTTCGATATCTATTCGCGCATCGACGCGACGCTCGCGCCCGGCGAGATGATACGCCTCCCGACCAACCTCATCATCGCTGTCCCGCCCGGCTACATGCTCCTCCTCGCCGCGCGGTCGAGTCTCGGACCGAAAAAGGGCCTCACGAAGGTGAACGGCGTCGGCATCATTGACCAAGACTTCTGCGGAGAGAACGATGAAATCCAACTGTCCATCTGCAACAGCTCTCGCGAACCGATCCGGGTAGCGCGCGGCGAGCGGCTGGGACAGGGCGTCCTCGTCCCCATTGAAAAAGCCGAATGGGAAGAAACAGACGTCTCGTCCGCCCCCACCCGCGGCGGCTTCGGTACGACCGGCTGACAGACACGCCATTCACTACCCGCTTCCGGCAAAAAATGATATACTCCACTCCAGTTGACAGCGAGTAAAATTTGTGTTACCCTAGGCTGTTTTGGAAACCCCTATGACCGCCATCGGACAGACACTTCAAGCGATCATCCTCAGCCTTATGCAGGCCATTCTTGCCTTTGATAAACGAAACCGCGAAATCCAGGCCGATGCCAAAAAGATCGTCAGCGACGTAAAAAAGGCAGCGGAGAAAAAGCAGCTCCTCGAGACGCTCACGACGATTGATAAAATCAAATAACCTATGGCTCATGATCCCGGACACAATGAAGGCCGCGGTCCGACGGCCGACGATCACGCCCCCGATGAACGGGGTCACGAAGAGGAGACACTCACCGGATTTGATAAATTCATGCGGGTGTATCGGGAAACGGAAGGCCATCGCCTGGGCGCGGCGTTTGAGGCCCTCTTCAAACTGGCCAAAGACTCAACCCGGGAAGGCCTGAAGGGCGTTGGAACGGTGCTCGAGTGGGGAGCTGAAGTCGAATTATACGGACACAAACTTTCAGCCGAAGAAAAAAAGAGGCTTAACAAGTCCATGGAAGAAATCGGAGCGTACACGCGGGAGCAAGATCAGGCCACCTCGGCGGCCATAACAGCGGCTGAAAGACAGGCCAGAGAGCTGGCCAAGACACACGGACTCGGCCCGAAGGCAGAACAAGACATTACTGAAAGAATAGACCGCGAGCGCGCTGCGACCCGGCAGAACTTGGGGAAGATGAAGCAGCAAATTTTTGATTTCCAGCACGCGGTCGGCCGGACATTTAATCGCTGGGCGGACGAAATCTCCTACACTGATGATGAGATATATCATCAGGAACGAGCCGCCTACGAAGAACGCCAGCGGCAGGAAGAGGAAGTAAAAAGGCGCGAAGCGGATGAGAGGCACCGTGCAGAAGATGAAATCTACGAGTTTAAGCAGGCGGCGCAGCGCGAGCTCCAGACTGAAAAGCGACGGCTTGATGCCATCCTGCAACGGGACTACGAGTCGCTCCGACAGCCAAACGAAAAAAGGCCAGAGCTGAGCAACGTTGCCGCTGACTGGAAAAAGACCGTGAGCCGCCAGATCGAAGGTGAGTGGGAGAGACTCCGGCAGGAGCTGATCGCCGCCATTGATCACAACCGTGTCCCAGGACAGCCGCTGGTTGAATTGAAAATGACCGAAGACGGGCAGACCGCCGAGCGGATCACTGATGACCGGCTGAAAGCGCTGGCAGCCGAGCGGGCCGAGGCGGAAAAAGCCAAAGACACTATCAAAAAGGGCGTGGGCGAAAAGAGAAACGTCGAAACGGTGACGGTCGCGGCGCTTATCGAGCGGCTCCGGGAAAAAACGAGAGATACGTACCAAGCCATGCTCGACTCGTTCAAAAAAGAGAACCTCATCGATGAAGCAGAAGCCGAGCGACGCATTGAAGATGCCTGCCGAGAGATTGGGATTCCTTCACCGCAGACTGTGGCAAGAGAGGCTGAACGAACGAGAACTGAGAAAAAGGCCGAAGCGGCAGTCGAAAAAAACCAGAAAACGAATTTCGCCAGGAACACCTACCTCGAAGATATCGCCTTCGCCGGCGAAAGCGGGGGCGGCCTCCATATCCCGAAAGAGCAGTTCGATCGACGGGCCCTGGCATTCCTTTGGGAGGAAGTGAAACGCGCGCCATCCATCACTATCCCTCACCCGAGAGATCCGGCAGTTTCACTCACTATTACCCAAAAAGACGTCGAGGATCTTGTCGTCCGCTCCTACGTAGCGAAGCGAGAAAAAGGGGAGGATACACGTGAATATTGGCGGCGCGCGAGCGGTGAACTCGTCGAGGCCATCCGCCAGGCCGGCGAACTCCGCGATACTCCTGATCTGGCGGCAATCCGACGCTTTGTCACGGATGATACGTTTGTGGACCGCTTAGAGCCTGAGGAGGCCAAGGCGCTCGCGACCATCCTGACGACTGCACTCGACACCTCACACATAAAGGGTATTGGAAACGATAAAGCGACAAAAGATGCCGATCAGGCTCGAAAAACAACCGACTACCTCGCCACCGTCGCACGGGCCGCCACCGTGCTCGCGGACGGCGCGCCAGATCTCAGCCGCGTGATTGTGACAGCCTATCGGCAGAGTGAGAACAACCTCGCGCTCCTCCTCGATCGCGCCCGCTGGTACGCCGACCTGCCCCCGGCGCCCCAGCAGAAGCGGGAGAAGGGAAAACTGTATCGCGACACATTTGACGAGACATACCATGACCTGACAGATGACCTGACTGACGATGATGACAAAGCGGCCGTGCTCGCTGATCTCATCCGTTACACCGCGAGCGCCCGCCGCGACGATAAAGGCCGGGTCAGCAAAAAACCCATGGCGCTCGAACACGGGGCGCACCCCTTGCCTGTTTTCACGAGTCTTGCTGACCTCCTCAGGTCTGGTCTCATGAAGGGATTCACAGAAAGCGAAACGGTCGAGATTGAACTGAGTCTCATCGACGATTCCGGCAAACGAAAAAAAGACAAGAAAAAAACGAAAAAAGAACTCAAACTAGAAACTGCGGAGGATGTGGACCGATTCCTCCTTTCGCACCCGCGCGCGTTTGCCATGATTGCGGAGCGCTGTCACTTTGATGTGAGTCCGCTTAGCGTGGCCGCCGATGGCGAGCCCACTGCCGAGGCGAGGCTCCGGCAGCTGCTCACGCTCCGGAAGATTGAACGCGGCGCCGACATCAGGCCGCAGTTTGATCGGTACCTCCAAGCAGTGCTCGACGATAGCCGGCTGATTCAGTCCTTGATCGCGAACCGATCTTTTTTCGAGCCGGCAGAAATTATTATTGTCAACAATCTACTTCAACTGCGGCGCGCGCGCCCGGCATTTGTTGAGCGCGCAGCCGACGAAGAGCGGTGGTATGAAAACCAGCAGTCGCTTCCAAGCAATGTTCCCCTCTTGCAAGATGGGTATAGAGCGCTCCACCAGGCCATCGAAACGCTTTTCCTCTCCGCTGATCCGGCAGAGCAACAACGAAAATGCGATCTCTTAGGATTAACGGAAGATGAACTGCGCCAACGTCTGGAGGAGGCGCGCGGTATCGCCGGTCTCCCGAGAGAAATAAAAGAATCCCCGAAACCTACCGAATGGAAGTCAGAAAAAATCTCGATACCGGCCAATGCGACCGAACAGGAGGCGTGCCGACAACTCCGCGTAGATCGAGAGCTCGCGGTCACCCGAAACCGTCCGCATGCCGAAGAGAGCCTCGCGGACCTATGGCTCCAGATTTGCGATCAGATCACGCGTGGCATAAAGCGCGGCAGTATCCGGGTCTACCAGCTTTGGCTTGAGACGTTTCCCGATCTCGATGCTGCCTATGCTGACTGGCGACGCGATCGCGCATCAATCCCGGAGCTGCCCCGAGTGCCGGACACGCGCGAGCTCCAGGCGTATCGGACAGAATACCAGGTCGCGAGACTCCGCGAAGAAATCCGTCTCCGGCTTGAACTGCGGCGCTTGTTTCTCTTTGATGCGCGCACGGAGCCGCTCGCGTACCGTGATATTCTGCGCGCCATGGACGCCATCCACGAAGTGGAGGCAAAAAAACTTGCTGAACCAGGAGGAACACGGCTTGAACCAGATGAAATCGCCAAGATCCTCGCTGAGGTTAAAACAGAGCATATTTCTCATACGATTACGCAGCTCATCGAGGCAGAACGCGCACTCGGACGGCCTTTGACTGAAGCCGACATTCGCCGAGACCTCGAAGGGCCGCTCGTCATCCGAAACCTCCACCAGGTGACTGACGGTGTCCGCTGGCTCCGTCATGATCTGACCGAAGAGATCGACGACCGGAGCGGCTGGAGCGTTTTTTCGGCGATCGATACCGCTCTCAGCGCCGCGGATCTCGGCACCGACGCCGGGCGCGCCGAACTCCGGACGCGACTGGAAAAAATTCTTGAGTCGCATCGCTTTCCAGGCGAACTCAGAACCATCACGCGAGAGCTCGCGACCGCGCTCGGCGCACACCCGGAGAGCGCTCCAGCCATTATTCGACAATTTCGAGCGCTGGTTGCCGAACGCCAATTTTCCGACGCGATCCCCCATCATGCGAGAGAACTCGTCGAGTACGCCTGGGCCGCGGCCATGGACGGCGAAAATCTTCGGGAGCATGTTCAGAACGACCTCCTCATATACCGGCGCGTCGAGGATGAACTCGAGGCGCTCATGGAGAGGAGTGCAGCCGAACCCGATGATGGGCGCAGTCGGGCTAGTCTCCTCTTAAGAGACCTCGCCTCTGATCGCATTGAACGCGTCAAATCCACAATCGAAGCGCGGATGGCTGTCCGCCCCATACCGCAGTCAGAACTTGATCGCGCCTTCCTCCCCACTTTGGACAAGAGTTTTGTGAACCAAGTGAGAATTCTTCGAGCCGCCCGGGCCGCGTGGGAAAAAACCGGAAAACATGAAGCATCAGCCAGATGCCAGGCGCTCGTGGATGCCTACATGGCTGCCCGCGCAATCCCGGAAGTGGGAACCCAGAATCAGCTCAATCAACAGATCGACCGGATCAGAACCATCCTGGCCCCATACGCTGATCTCAATATCGAGAATACGCTCGATGCGGGTGACCGGGAAGGAATTATGCAGAAGATACGGGATATCCTGACCAAGGCAATTACTTTGTACGGCCTTCCAGAATCTCTCATTACGGACATCATGACCCCGTCATACTTTGAACGGCGCATCGAGGCCATGCTTGAAACGGAGGACATCCTCCATGACCCGACTCCAGAGGGAGAACGCCATGGGCGCGTGACCGACCTCGCGACACTCCAGCGCCGGCTTTTTGACATCATGCGGCGGACGCCGGATGACCGATTTGTCTCCCCGGAGATAGAAGAACTCGTGCGGGATTTCCTCGCCTCCACCGCCATCGCCGGGACATCGCTTGAACACAAACTCTGGCAAGCGATCCACACCTATCCGAGTGACCGCGTACTAAATAGCGTCCTCGTAGAAATTATCGATCGGTACATAACAGAAAACAACCTGCTTACAGCGCTTCAGCGTCTGAGACAAGAAAGAGACGTCATGCACCGTCTCGCCGAGTATCACACTGAAGACGCTTATCGCCGGATTTTTTTGACTGGCGATTTTTTGGCCTCAGGAGCACCGGGCGTTGGCGGGG
>CAYHTX010000070.1:0-6441 GCA_964359615.1 uncultured Gammaproteobacteria bacterium
TGGAACTCCGGTAATTATGAACGACGTTGGTGTAGCGAATTATGAATTAAAACCATGTGAGAAGGTAAAGATTTTGCCAGTTTGTGATAGAGAAGCATGGATTAAAGTGATTTTAGAAGTATGAAATTATTAGTAATTACCCAGAAAGTAAACAAAAATGATTCCAACCTTGGATTTTTTCATGAGTGGTTATTGTGTTTGGCCGGCAAAGTGGATAAACTGTTTGTTATTTGCTTGGAAAAGGGGGAGTACGACTTGCCACAGAATGTGGAAGTTTTGTATTTAGGAAAAAATATCAAATATCAAATATCAAATATAAAATTTATTTGTCAATTGAAATATCTTTTTAGGTTTTATAATTACATAATTAGAGAGCGTAAAAATTATGACGCCGTATTTGTGCATATGAATCCGGAATATTGTATTTTAGGCGGGATATTTTGGCGATTGTGGCATAAAAAAGTTTTATTATGGTACACGCACAAGGCAGTCAATTTGCGTCTGCGTTTAGGTGTGTTGTTTGCGAATAAAATTTTTACTGCCTCCAAAGAAAGTTTTCGTCTGTCAAGCGAAAAAGTTGAAGTGGTCGGGCATGGCATTCCAGTTGATGTGTTTGCAGACCAACCAGAAAATGTTCCGACAGGACAGCTTTGTTTGTTAGCCGTTGGCAGGAATAGTCCTTCAAAAGATTTTGACACGGCTATTAAAGCTGTTCAAGAATTAAAAAATAATAAAAATTTACCACCCATAAAATTTGTCATAGAAAGTTCAAGAAGTCATGACGAAATGCCAAGAGTTTATCATTGCTATCATATCTTGGTCCACAATAGTCGTACTGGCAGTATGGACAAAGTTGTGCTTGAGGCGTTGGCGTCTGGACGGATAGTAATTACTTCTAGCGAGGCCTTTGCGGGTTTGGCAAAAGATGGGATAGTTTATGTCTTTAAAGCGGGCGATTGTGAAGAGCTGGCTGGAGTTATTGAAAAAATTTATCAATCTGGTATAATAGTTCCGAATGAAAAAGCCATTGAGTATGTAAGGAAAAATCATGATTTGGGCGCTTTAATCAACAAAATAATGGCTTATTTTAGCGTTTAATATGAAATTATCTATAGTAATCCCAGTATACAACGAAGCCAAGACGGTTGTTAATTTATTAAATACGGTTAAATCAGTTGATATAGGTAATTTGGAAAGAGAAATTGTGGTTGTTGATGACGGTTCGACAGATGGAACTTGTGATATTTTAAAAAATTTGCCCCCAGCTGATTTCAAGATTTTCTTTCAGTTAGTGAATCAGGGTAAGGGGACCGCGATTCGGCGCGGTTTTGTTGAGGCGACCGGTGATTTCGTGATTATTCAAGACGCCGATTTGGAATATAATCCGCAGGAATATAAATTTTTGCTTGCGCCGCTCGTGGAAGGCAAGGCAGACGTGGTTTATGGTTCCCGATTCGTGGGCGATAAGCCACACAGAGTATTGCTTTTCTGGCATTATGTTGGGAATAAGCTTTTAACTTTGCTCTCCAACATGTTTACTGGCATCAATTTGACAGACATGGAAACATGCTATAAGGCCTTTACAAAAGAGGCATTGCGAAAAATTCTTCCAACGCTTAAATCAGCTCGTTTTACTATTGAACCGGAAATTACGGCGCGCGTGGCTCAACAGAAGTTGCGTATTTACGAAGTTGGTATTTCTTACAGCGGACGCACGTATGCGGAGGGAAAAAAAATTGGCTGGAAAGACGGTTTGAGCGCGCTTTGGGCCATTATTAAGTTTAATTTGTTTAAATGAGTAAAAAAGTTTTAATTGTCACTCCAAAATTTCCCTATCCATCTTATGGTGCCTGTGAACAAGATAGGGCGGCTGGAATTGAGTTATTCTTAAAAATGGGTTGGGAGGTGAGAGTGATAACAAAGATTTACGGTGAAGAATATAGAAAAAAAGTTGAAGATGTTTCTCAAAAACTTGGCATAAAAATAATCCCGATTGTTTATAAATACTTGCGTGACAGTAAAAAATGCTGGTGTCGTCTGTTGAATCCCTGTAATTGGGATGGCGCGGCGTTTGAATATAGTGATCCGGAAATAAGAAATGCGCTTGTTTGCGAGCTGGAAACATTCCAGCCGGATGTGGTATGGTTTGATTATACTTATCTTTGGCCGCTTTATAAATTGGTCAAAAAAGAGAAAATTCCAGTTCTGACGCGTTCTATAAATTTTGAACCGATGCATTTTTTAGATGAGGATGGCCGAAATTTTAAAAATTATTTAAAATCAATTCCAAAATTAATTAGTGAATATCTCGTGAGCGGAAAGAGTGATATGTTGTTTGCTATTACTCCAAAAGAAGGTAAAATTTATAAAAAGATGGGCGCCAAAAGAGTGGTGGTTTTACCTCTGCGCGGTTTACCTCATTGTATCAGTTGGTCGCATGAAGTTGCGGATAAAAAAGTTTTAAATGTTTTTTTTGCTGGTTCAACTTATAATGTTTCTCACAACCGCGCCGCTTTGGAATTTTTATTGAAAAAAGTGGCCCCACGAACGGAAAGTAATTTTCCTGGACAGTTTAAGTTTCATATTTTTGGCAGGAAAATTCCAGATGATTTCAGCAATTATTTTAATGATAACATTATCAACCATCAATATTTGGCAGAACCTGAATATTTATCACTTTTATCAAAAATGGATATAGCGATAGTTCCTTCATTATACGGCGCCGGAATGCAACAGAAGATATTTGAACCGTTAGCGCGCGGTTTTCCGGTGATAACGTCAAAGAGGGGTTTAGCGGGTTATCCATTTGAGAATGGCAGGCATTTGCTTTTGGCGGACACAGTAGAAGAATATGTAAAATGTTTAGAAAAAATGAGAAATTATGAATTGAGACAACAATTGTCCGCACAGGCCAAAATGCTTTCTAATAATTTGTTTTCAGAATCAATTATAGAAAAAATTATTTTTGACACTATTAATAACTTATGAGCAAAAAAGCTTTTATTACCGGAATTTCCGGCCAAGATGGCAGTTATTTGGCTGAGTTTTTGTTGGAAAAAGGATATGAAGTGCATGGCATTGTTCGCCGCTCAAGCAGTGTCTTCCGCGAGCGTCTGGAGCATCTCTATCCGCAATTTAAAGACAAGAAATTATTTTTATACTATGGCGATGTTACTGATGGTAGCAGTTTAGCTCGTTTGTTATACAAATTAAAGCCCAATGAAATTTATAATTTGGCGGCGCAAAGCCATGTGAAAATTAGCTTTGATGTTCCCGAATATACCGCCAATGTTGTCGCGATAGGCGCATTGCGCCTTTTGGAAGGAATAAGGGAAACGGGCATAAAAACAAAATTTTATCAAGCATCCAGCAGTGAGATGTATGGCAAGGTATTGGAGATGCCGCAGAAAGAAACCACCCCATTTTATCCGCGCAGTCCTTACGCCTGCGCCAAAGTTTTTGCTCATTATTTGACTATAAATTATCGCGAAAGCTATGGTTTATTTGCTTGTAATGGGATTCTTTTTAATCATGAGTCGCCACGGCGCGGAGAAAATTTTGTTACTAGAAAAATTACGCGCGGAATAGCTGATATTTTAGCTAAAAAAGCAGATAAAATACATCTAGGCAATTTGGATGCCAAGAGGGATTGGGGATATGCTAAGGATTATGTAGAAGCAATGTGGCTTATGTTACAACAAGACCAGCCAGATGATTATGTTATTGCTACAGGGGAATCACACTCAGTGAAAGAGTTTGTTGAAGAAGCATTTAAATTGGTTGGATTAAATTTGGAAGATTATGTAATTGTTGATAAAAAATATTTCAGACCAGCAGAAGTTGACCTGCTTATTGGAGACGCATCTAAAGCAAGAAAAAAATTAAAATGGCAGCCAAAAGTTAATTTTAAAGAGTTGGTTAAAATAATGTTGACAGCGGATTGCGCTGAAGCGGGGATTGTAATATAGTTTTTGCTATGCAGAAAACAGCTTTGATCACTGGTGTCGCGGGACAGGATGGAGCGTATCTTGCTGATTTTTTGTTGCGGAAAAAATATAGAGTGGTAGGAATTTTACCATCAAAGGGAAAAAAAAAGATGGGGAAGTTGGATTATTTTGGAATCGCTAATAAGATTGTAGTTATTGAAGGAAGTATTTGTAACGCCCGTTTGATGGGGGAAATTTTAAAAGAATACAAACCGGATGAGTTGTATAATTTAGCGGGACAGTCAAGCGTGGCTAAATCTTGGGAAGATCCAATCATAACGTTTAAAATCAATGCTTCCGCTGTTATCCAAACTTTACAGATGATTAAGACCATCAGTCCGCGCACCCGTTTTTTGCAATGCTCAACCGCCGAGATTTACGGAGAGGCAGGCAAGATTATAACTGATGATTGTGTTGAGCATAATCCTCTAAACCCATACGGAATTTCCAAGCTGGCGGCTCATCTGGCGGTTAAAAATTTTCGCGCTCAGTACGGTTTATTTGCTTGCAACGCGATATTATTTAATCACGAATCGCCTTTACGGGCGGATTACACCGCTACAAAGAAGATAGCAAATGCAGCCGCGAGAATAGCGCTTGGTTTAGAAGAAAATATTAAACTCGGGAACATAAACGTCAGTCGAGATTGGGGTTATGCCGGCGATTTCGTGAAAGCGATGTGGTTGATATTAAGGGGAAAGGAACCAAAAGATTATGTGGTGAGCACGGGCGTTAGTTTTCCACTCAAGAGATTTGTTGAAGAAGCGTTTAAGTGCGTCAATAAGAAGAACTGGAGTGATTATGTTATTTTTGACAAGAGTTTGAAGCGAAAAAGCGATATAAAAAGCATGCGCGGTTCGCCGAGGAATATAATAAAAGAGTTGGGGTGGAAGCCAGAGACGGATTTTAAGGATTTGGTTAAAATTATGGTTGATTATGAATTGGATAAAATTAAAAAAAGTGTTTAGTTTTTTGCGCAAGCATTTGTTGGCAATAATTTTGGTATTGTCTTTTTTGGCGTCTGTCTTTTATTCTTTTGCCTATCAAATCCGGCCGGTAATAGACGCGCAGGCCTATGATAAAATTGCGATTAATCTTTTAGAGGGAAGAGGATTTAAGGAGGAGGCGGATAAAAGTTACGAGTTTGATTTGGCTATTGTGCGGGCTGGGCCGGCTTATGAATTTTTTTTGGCTGGTGTTTATGCTGTGTTTGGCCATCATTATGAAATAGTTTGGATTTTACAAGCGCTGCTTCACACTGTCTCCGCTTATTTGATTTTTTTATCATGCAGAGAAATTTTTAAAGAAAAAGGCGATATTATTGGATTGATAGCGGCCGCGTTGTTTGGTTTTCATCCTGATCTAATAGAGATTTCCGCCATGCTTATGTCAGAGACGCTATATTTGTTTTTTATAGTATTAGTTGTTTGGCTTTTTATAAGAACATATCAGAAGCCAAATCAGATATTGTCCTCTGTTTTTTTAGCTTTTACCACGGCTTTGGCCATTTTAAGCCGTCCTCCTGTGCTTTTATTTGTGCCGGTTTTTCTGATTTTTTATATCTTGAATAAAAGATACAAGGAGGGCGTTGTTTTTTTGCTACTCCTCGCTTTGACTCTTATGCCATGGGCTATCCGTAATTATTTAATTTACCATCAGTTTTTTCTTACCACTTTGATAGGTGAATATAATTTGTGGGTCGGCAATACTTTACTGGCCAACGGGGGTCAGATATCAGGCGGTTATAATCCGCTCACTTCTTACACGGAAATAAACGGCTTTTTTTCACTTAAACAAAAAGCCGGTCAGGAATTTTTCTTGTTTCTCACTAATTACCCATTGGTTTTTATTAAACTTTGTTTTTTGAGAATTATCCGCTATTTTAGTTTAATCCGGCCCATGGGGTTTTGGTTTTATCAGACCGGCTTGCCACAGCTTATTTTTGTTGCAAGTTCGGCTGTTTCTATTATTGTTTTATTTATCAGCGGTTTTTCAGGAATAGTTTTGTCTTGGTTGGAAAAAAATAAACTGACGCGATATTTAATTGCGCTTGCTGTTGCTTCACCATTGGTTTTAATACCGACTGTTGTTCAGTCGCGCTATAGGTTTCAGATTTATCCATTTTTGGCGATATTTGGCGGGTATGTTTTGGTGGCTCTTTTTACCAAGCGAATTATCGTTAAAAAAATTCTCATTATGGTCGGTATGGCTTTGATAATAGTAAGTTTGGTTGATGCAGTTTATTTTTGGCCAACGGTTGTCGCGAGGTTGCGCTCTTTTGCGCCTATTAATTAGTTCTATGTTTTCTAAGATTTATCAGGGAAAATTACCATGGATTGCATTACTGTTTTTGTTTGTGATACCGATTTTTCTTAGCACCTACAAGCTGTCAGAAAGCCCGCCGGTCTGGTATGATGAAGGAGTTTTCACCCAAGTGGCGATCAACCTGAGTAAA
>CAYHTX010000071.1:0-6390 GCA_964359615.1 uncultured Gammaproteobacteria bacterium
TTTGTCCAGGCGCTCCAACATCTGCCGAGACTTGGTGGGTATGAGGAGTTTGGGATTGGCACTGGAAGATCTCACTCGATCCGCGAGGCGGTTCTCATGTTGGCTGAGATTGCGGGGGCTGAGGCAGAGCTCAAGTGGGGGGCAATTCCCTACCGGCGCGGTGAGATTATGGAGAGTAAGGCGAAATGCGCAAGGAATAAAAAAATCGGCTGGCGCGCGACAACATCGCTTCGTGAGGGGTTGAAACGCACGTTTGAATCCGTATGACGCCTGGGACCACAACGCGACCTCCGCGCATCCTCCTCATCGGGCTCGGGCGTTTTGGACAAAATCATTTTCGTGTTCTCAAAGCGCTCGAAGCGAACGGGGAGCTCGAGCTTGTCGGCGTCGTCGTGAAAGATAAAGGGAAACATGCGGCTGACGCACCCCGGCTCGGCGCGGAAATTTTTAGCGAACTCACGCCAGAGCTCCTCAGGTCAGTTGATGCAGTAGACATTGTCACACCCGCGAATGCGCACCGCGCGCTCGCTACCCTGTGCCTGCCGTATGTGCATGTTCTCATCGAAAAGCCCTTGGCCGAGAGCGAAACAGATGCGCGAGAACTCACTGAACTCGCGCGGCAGTCGGGCCATCATATCATGGTCGGACACATTTTTCGCTACCACCCAGTGACTCTGAAACTCCGGGCGATGCTCGGAGAACCGACGCTCAAACTGGAGCGGGTGGCCGGGCAATTTACCGGTCCGGCGGAGACTGATCAGGGACTCGATCCTTCGCTCGAGATCATGCACTATTACGATATTTTGGATTTTTTGTTTGACGGCGATCAGCCTTCGATTGTCGCGACTGAGGCGTACGGCCGTGTCTATAAGACGAGTCTGCGGTACCCGAGGGCTGATGCCGTCTTCACGCTTGGGTGGACCGGGGACGAAAAAGTCCGCCGCCTCGATTTTTATGCTGACAAGGCCATCATCAAGGCCAATTTTGCGGCCGGGACGATTGATGTGTACCGGGATTCAGAGGTGGAGCACATCGTCTGCGAGAGTCAGGACGACCCGCTCACGCGAGAGCTGCGAGCGTTTGTCGGACTCATCCGCGGGGAGCGTCCGAGTAGGACCCACCCCGGAGGAGAGATTGCGGCGCGGGTGGTCGGCGTGGCTGCGCGCGCTCGTCCCATCCCGCAGGTGTTTGCGCGGCCGCGCGTCGCGATTATCGGCGCCGGAATCTTTGGGGTGAGCGCTGCGCTTGAACTCGCCTCGTTCGCCGATGTTGCGATCTTTGAACGCAACAAAGATATTTTGTCCGAAGCCTCGTTCGTGAATCAATACCGCCATCATTGGGGCTATCATTATCCGCGGAGTTCGGAAACGGTCCTGGATATCGCCGAGGCCATCAGTGATTTTGAAGCGCTCTACCAGGACGCCATCGTTCGTAATTTTCCCACGTACTACGGAGTGGCGAAAGAGGGTTCGAAAGTCTCGGCCGAGGAGTACCTCAAATTTTGCGACGCGCATCACCTCCCGTACACCCTCGAATTTCCGAGCGATGAGTGCCTGAATAAAGACATTGTCGAGATTTGTCTCAAAACGCTCGAACCGATTTATGATTATTACAAACTCAAATCCCTCTCAGCGTCGTACATCGCCGAGAACCATCATATCGCGCTCGAGCTGAATACCCGCGTGACAGATGCAAAACTTACGCCAGAAGGAAAAAAGATCCTGCGTGTAGACCGGAACGGAGAGACACGCGAGGAAGTGTTTGACTACGTGATCAACGTCACCTACGCCAATTTCAATCAATTCGCTCATTGGCTCGGATTTCCGAAAAAACCGATCCGACTGGATGTGGTCGAGGCGCTCATTGTCGAGATTCCGATCCCGCGCATTTCGCTCGCGGTTATGGATGGACCGTTTACGAACCTTGTCCCGACCGGACAGGATCATCTCTTTACGCTGGTGCACATCAAAGAATCCATTCTGAAACGGTTTGTTCCGTCTGACGGCCTGGTACCGCCAGGACTTGAAATGAACTCGAACGCGAAGACGATTATCGAGAAAAGCCAGGAGTGGTTTCCGATCCTTGCGAAAGCCGAACTCCTTGAGTCGCGCTATATTTACCGAAGCGTGAATGCGTATCGCGAACACGACGACGCCCGGCCGTCTGACATTGTCGAATACGGCTTCGGCTGTTGGTCTATCCTCGGCGGGAAAATTTTGAACTGTGTGACGATTGCGAGAGAGTTGGCGAGGGAGATTGGGCGGAGAAATCCCAAAATAAATTCTCTTTAGAAACTAGTTACTTCTAACACACAGAGTGATTAGTTCAGCATCACTGTGTATTATATAGTTCATCCCACGCAATCCGTTCTTTTGCGTATTCATCAATCTCGGAAGGATCAGCATGGCCAACATAGTCGGCAAGTTTGTATTGTTTTTTCAGCAACAGCAGTAAAGCAGTAATAGCTCTGATAGTTAATTCATCGGTCGCCCGCTGTAAGTCAGTAGTGGAAATATTGAACAGGCTATTGAGCGCACTTTTGTATTCCTCTATTAGCCATGAAGGAATTTTCGGATTAGTTTTTCTATGCCGTTCGAACTCAATAGTGAAAATAAGCGCGTAGAAATTCCAATCAAATACGGCTCCAATTTTTTTTATTTTAACGAGATAAGGTACCACTGCATAGGATGCATCTCCTATGTCACCCTGATGATGTAATTCATTCCAGAATTCTTTCCACACATCCTCCACGTTCTGATTTGATTCTAGTCGCTTTAAAGCGGGGGCAGGATTATATGGTACTTTATAACCGCCTTTGAGTTGTTCCCATTTGCTATCATTCAAATCAATCATATTGATGACAGGTAACCACGCGATTAAGTTTATTTTTTTTGATGCATCTTTTTTATCCGCAGAAGATCGCGAACGATGGTGAAAAAATCAGTGAGTTTCACGCTACTCGTCGGTTCATGCGCCCAGACGATCGGGATTTCGATGATCTTGAAGCCTTTTTTTTGAGCGAGGTATAAGGTTTCGACCTCGAACATCCAGCCGGTCACGCGTTGCTCCACAAAGACTGCGCGGGTTTTTTTGTGGTAGATTTTGAAACCGCACTGGGTGTCGGCAAAGGGAAGACCCATGGTGATGCGAAAGATGCGGTTGAGGAGACGCCCCACCTGCTCACGGTAGTAGGGTTGGTGGATCGTGACGACCGAATCCGGAAGACAGCGCGAGCCGATGACGACATCATGCATCGCCATGTGCGGCACTAATTTTTCGTACTCTTCTGGCTGGGTCGAGAGATCAGCGTCGAGAAACAGCCACCAGTCGCCGGTCGCGGAGAGTGCGCCGATCTGGCAGGCGCCGCCTTTGCCTTGGTTTCGCGGCGAGCGAAGCACGCGGACATTTTGGTATTTCGTCGCCTCTTTTTCGGCCGCGGCGATCGTTCCGTCTTTTGAACCGTCGTCAACCACTAAAATTTCAAAAGCAAATCCCTGCTTCGTGAAGTATTCTGAGAGTTTGGTGATGGTGCCGGCAATGGTTTTTTCTTCATTGTAGGCCGGGACGATGAGGCTGAGAAACATAACTCACTTTTTTGCTGAAGAAAGAGATATTTTGTCAGATAGTATAGAATGATGGCCATTCAGTGTCAATGACGTTGAGGCCGAAAAGTTTCAGCCGGAAAAAGAGGGGATGATATCCCTCCCCTATGAGGGGAGGTCAAGTGGGGTCTTTTGATGGGACAGACTTCGATTTTTAGACATTATTACCCACCATATTTCCCGTTAGAGATTCTAAAGACCCCCTCCGACTCCCCCTGTTAGGGGGAGGGATTATTGCATCTATCCATTTGTAAATTGCCCCATTTTGGCGTATAGTTGGAGCTATTTACTGACCTTCCCCATGTAACTTAACTGCTTTGCGAAGGGGGAAAGTGCTAAGTTTAGTAAGGAAAGTCAGTAGTACCCATCCGTGTTGGGGTGGGTGGTGAAAAAATGCTTCAGTTTAGCAATATATGGTTCTAGGACTCTATAATCTAGCCCACATCGCGCTGCTCGCTTTTTTGAACCTCGTCCATTTCAATGATGCCGAGGCGGCGATGAACGCCGGCATTTTCACTGCGACCTCAACTACCGGATATTCGATCACGAAAAGCATCTTTCTCTACGCCGGACTGTTAGGTCTGTCGTTCGCTCTTTCCCTCCTCTTCAGTAAGATTTTTAAAAAGTATTTTTCCGACGAAGCGCCGCGCCTGCGCGATGAGCGGCCATTTCTCTTTCCCACGCTCGCTCGCCAAGAATATATTTTTTTGGGAGTTTTTTTGTTTTTAGTTGCCGCTGGCGGCATTCTCTTTAGAGAAAAAATTCTGACCTATGGCACACTCCACACCGAGGAGCTCGGGAATTTAGCAGCCATGAATGAACTGGCAGCGCCGGAATTTTCCATGATGTATTCTTATTCGGTCGGGCATCTCTGGGTTGGCTCGATGTTGAGTCGTCTCGGAGTGGGGCTGATCTATTACAAAATTTTCGTTGTCGCGGTCGCGATTATTCTCGTGTATTATTGCCTGGCCGCGCTCCTGCCTGCCCCCCGGTATCGGATGCTTGCCACGCTCTGGCTGTTTTTACTCTATTTTTTTCACCCCACCATCTTGCCGACGCTGCATGCTAATAGCCTCAGGTTTTTTCTCCCGGTTCTTGGCGTGTTCATGTTGTTTCACATCGTGAATCGCTATCGTGGTCAGCATGTAAAAAAACTGGCCGCGCTGTCAGCGCTGTTTGCCACGGTTTTATTTTTTGGCTCAGCGGACAATATCATGCTTTTTTTGGTTGCTTATGCGTTGTTCGCTGCCTATGAATGGTTGAAAAAACAGGAGAATAAAGAAAAAATTGTGCTCCTCGCTGCTCCCTTCATTGGAACTTTCGTTTTGTTCCTTATTTTTGGATCGAATTACCGGAGTATTGTGGAGAGTCAATACCAGGCAATTGTCTTTTACTCGTCGCATGTCAATGCGACGCCGTATATCAGTCTCTTCTCTCCATTCTTGGCGTCGACAATTGGTGAGAGTGTGAAAAATGCCGTTTATACCGCGATCGGCTATCTCCCGTTTGTCCTTTTTGCTAATCTTATTTTCTATTTTGCTCTGCTGTGGCAAAAGAAAAGTGAACGGTTGAAAGAACCGTTTGTCATGGCGCTCATCCTGTTCGTGACGGTTTGTATCTACTACCGAAAAAATTTTGGCGACGCTGGCATGGGCCGGATTGCGACGATTAGTATCGTCTTTTTCTTTATTCTGCTCATCCTCAGAAAATATTATACATCGAATGCGGTGGGGAAGTTCCTAGGGGTTGTCGGCACAACTTTTTTTGTGACGGCTTCTTTGGTTGGCGCGTATTTTCTTCGCTATACCCTCGCGGATATCTATCGCGCCAATACTGTCCTCGCCAAGTCCCTTGAGCTCATGCCGTGCCGCGAGACTGAGTTTGGCGATGAGCTCGCATTTGCCGGGTTCGTGCATTGTGAGAGGGCACTGATCGTTCGGCTGTCTGAAATGAAAACCGTGGTTCAGGGCAAACCATTCCATGTCTACGACGATACTTTCGCTCTGTATTACCTCCTAGGGCAGCGCCCGGTTGCCATGATCCCGTCTCTCTACATGCCCTACGACCGGCAGGAGATTCTGGTCAGAAAGTTGAAAGATCGCGGGATTCCCTATATGATTTACCCGAGCGAACGGCACTTTTTTGCCGTTCCGGAGCCGTACCTCGACGATCCGCGGTTTATGAAGGTGGTGAATGAGTACCGAGAGAGCGGGTTTGTCCAGGTGTTTGATTCGGCGGAGTTTGATATTTTTGAGCTTCAGGTGCAATAACTCTATGTCACGTCTCGAAGTATCCCTTCCGAACGTCTCCTCACTCGGAGCCAGTACGGACTCGACCCCATTCCAGTCGCGAACTCCTCATCCTCGCACATCGGCCCGCCACGGCGGGTCGCCAGACAGCGCGACTGGTCTTTGGAGACCATTCGGCCTCGTCTCGTACTGCTATCCTCGTTCGTCAAATGTTCGTCAGAGATACTTCGAGACGCTTGGTACCAAATATATTCTTTGAAAGAACCAACTCTTGGTATGTGCGGCATCACCGGCATCGTACAAAAAAACCAACCTGTCGACGAAGCGCTCATTCGTCGCATGAATGACTGCGTCAAACATCGCGGGCCTGATGACGAAGGCTACTGGCGCTCGAATGACGGCCAGGTGATGCTCGCGCAGCGCCGCCTCGCGATCATTGATCTTAGTCCCGGCGGTCACCAGCCGAAACTGAGCCATGACGGTCGCTATGTCATTACGTTTAACGGCGAGATTTATAATTACCAAGAATTAAAACAAGA
>CAYHTX010000072.1:0-6273 GCA_964359615.1 uncultured Gammaproteobacteria bacterium
CCCGATCCGGGCGCCGAGTTCCCGAAGCCAGTGATCCCGCTCGACGGCATACGGGATACGCGCAATTTCCGGCAGGAGCTCGTTCGCGATCTGTTGCTTCTCTTTCGGATTGTCCGTATTTCTACCCCCAAAAGCGCGCTCAAAATACCAATCCATGATATCTGATGCATCTTTGACTGATTGGAACCACACCGCCGGATTTTTCTTGAGACACTCATCAGCATCCTTGCCAGCGCCCTCCGGAATACGAATAACTTTTATACTCATCCCTTCTTGGAGAGCGATGTCAATCCCCCGCTTCGCCGCGGCTTGTCCGGCGGCGTCGGCATCAAAGGCCATATTGATATTCGATGAGTAGCGCTTGAGAAGCTGAACCTGATGATCGGTCAGCGCCGTGCCGCTCGCAGCCACGACGTTTTTCATCCGGGCCTGATGACACGCGATCACATCCATCTGGCCTTCGACGAGCACAATGAGATTCTGTCGTTTGATTTCCTACTTGGCTTTATTGAGTCCAAAGACCACGCGGGATTTATCGTAGAGAAGCGTCTGCGGCGTGTTCACATATTTACCGCCGGAATTATCGGTTTCGACGAGGACTCGTCCGGTAAAACCGACGACTGTCCCGTGCACATCCCAAATCGGGAACATGATCCGTCCGCGAAAACGATCGTAAAATCCGCGGAGGCTCGTCGCGTCAGCGCCGTCTTTCTTGATGGTCAGTCCGGCGGCAACGAGATCATCAATCCCAAACCCTTTCTTTAGCAAATACTGCGTTAGAAGATCCCACTGATCCGAGATATATCCGATCTGCCATTCCTCAATGGTTTCAACTTTCAGTCCGCGGCGATCAAGATAGTCGCGTGCCGGTCGCGCGGCATCGAGTTGCAATAAAAATTTATGAAAAAATCTCGCCGCCTCAATATTGATATCTTTTATGCGATTTTTTTGACTTGATTCCGCTTCATTTTTTCTCAGCTCAAGTTGGACGCCAGCGCGATTCGCGAGAAATTTGAGCGCCTCGACAAAATCCATGCCCTCGATTTCCTGTATAAACGAAAAAATGTCGCCGCCTTTTGAGCAGCCGAAACAATGCCAGTTCCCCCGCTCGCGGTTGACCATAAACGACGGAGTCTTTTCGTGATGAAACGGACACAGACCCTTGTGGTTCACGCCGGCAGGTTTGAGCTGGACGTACTCGCCGACGAGGTCGACGATGTCAATTTTGTCTTTGATGAGTTGGGTGTCGCTCATAGAATCTCCCATACCTTATCGCATTTCCATATGAAAATCAACCATTGACCCAGGCTATGCATGTGATAGAATTTGTTCAGTCACTCGATTGCCACGAACAGTAGAAAGGAAATGAAAAATGCTTAGACGCAATCCCACCGTCGGCGATCTTCTCCGGTTTAGGAACGATTGGCAGACGCGAACTCCGCCACGGGAAATTGTATCCCGAAAAAATCAAGCCTTCTTACTGCTCGACTGGATGCTGCTCAGCCAGATTCGCGAAGGCTCCAGCCTTCCGTCTAGCGAAGAACCGGCATTTGGTTTGGAGGAGATTGGCGGTGTGCCACTTGAACCCGAGCAGGCGCGAATCTTCGAGGGCTTGCTCCTGATCTACGGATCGGAAGCAGAAGGACAGGAGTGGCTTCAATAGGAGGATGCGATGTCAAATCGCCAAACTGGACCGCCCCGACGCAGCACTCTGTGTGGCATCGGAGCGGTTCCACACAGTCACCAAAGCGAATGTATGAATTTAAAAAACAAGACCGTTCTCGTGACTGGTCCAACCAGCGGCATCGGCCTTGAACTCGCCAAACTCTTTGCCAAGGACGGCTGCGGCCTGATTCTCGTTGCACGGAACGTGAGCAAACTCGAGGAAATCAAAAAAGATTTTATAAAGCAAAGTGGTGTGACAGTTGAAATCGTCGGCGCTGATCTCCGAGACGTGGACGCACCGCAGCGGATTTTTGAAGAGATAAAAAATCGGCATCTGTCGGTTGATATGCTCGTCAACAACGCCGGCGTCGGCGTCTACGGCGATTTTAAAGAGACCGATTTGAACGCCGAGCTCGACATGATCGAAGTCAACGTCGCAGCCCTGACAGCGCTCACCAAACTCTTTCTGCCCTGGATGCTCGCGAAAAAAACCGGCAAGATTCTGAACATCGCCTCGACTGCCGCCTTTCAGCCTGGCCCGGCCATGGCTGTGTATTTTGCGACGAAAGCGTATGTGCTCTCTTTTTCAGAAGCTCTGAATGAGGAACTCCGCGGCACCGGCGTTTCGGTCACGACGCTCTGCCCGGGGCCCACGCGCACCAACTTTGACAAGAGTGCCAACGCAGACAAAGCTAAAATATTTACCGGCGCCAATGTCATGGACGCCGCGAGAGTGGCCGAGATCGGCTACCGCGCACTCATGAACAATAAAATGACTGTGATTGTTGGTGTCAAAAACAAACTCCTCATCTTCCTCCTGCGCGTCTCGCCTCGCGTCCTCGTGCCGCGCGTGGTGCGCTTTTTGCAGGCCGAGTAAACGATTCCCTCCCCTATTAGGGGAGGCGAGGTGGGGTCTGCCGAAGGATTTGAACTGTGTACTAAAATTTACATCTGAAAAAAGATTCTCTGCACTAAAAGACCCTCTCTCGCTCCCCCTGCCAGGGGGAGAAACTACACGTGCTACATGTTTCATGTTAAATGATTGGTGATATATGAATAAAAACATCCCCCGCACCATGAGCACCCAGCACCCGGACAACGTCCACCGGCCGTTTTTTGCTGAAGGACCGATTCTCGGCGGTGAGGACGAGGTGCAGGAAGCGTTCTATGCGTATTCGCACCTCGGCTGTCACGAACAAATGTGGGATTTTGAAGGGAAAGAAGTTGACAACTATGTGGTAAAAAAACTTCTGGCCAATAACGAACATTTCTTTCGCCAAAAAAAATTGGGGCGTGATGTCCGTCTCACCTACCGCGTGCCAAATCCGGAGGTCGAACGCAACGACGCCAAAATTCTCCTTGAAACCCTCGAAAGCATACCGCGCTCGTATGACGCGGCAAGACTTTTTTATGATGAGGACGTTGCGCCGGTTCATGAAATTATTCTCCCGATGACGACGTCGGCCGAGGCGCTGAACCGCATTTACCACTATTACCGCACCTTTGTCTCCGGTAAGGAAATGGAACTCATCGGCCCCGGCACGACGGTCGGAAGCTGGATCGGCGAATTTCGACCGAAGGAAATTAGCGTCATTCCCCTCTTCGAGGACATGGAACGGCTTCTTGCCTCGGCTGATATTGTTCGAGAGTATCTGAAGGATAAAGAGGTTCCCTACCAGCGCGTCTTCCTCGCGCGCTCGGACCCGGCCGTCAACTACGGTCAGATCGGCGCGGTGCTGCTCAATAAAATTGCGCTCCAGCGTTTACATCATTTGGAAAAAGAACTTGGCGTCCCAATATATCCGATTCTCGGTGTCGGCTCAGCGCCGTTTCGCGGCAATATGCGGCCCGAAACCGTTGAGCACCTCTTACGCGGGTATCCGAGTGTGCAGACATTCACCATCCAGTCATCATTTAAATTTGATCATGCGCCGGATGTCGTCCGCGCTGCCATTCAAAAAATCAATGATGCGCCGCGCAGTGCGCCGATGCAGATTGATGAGGAAAAACTTCTCCCGATCATTCGCAAATACATCGCTGCGTATTCGTCACAGCTCAAAACGCTCGTCGAGCCAATCAATAGCGTCGCTCGCTATGTTCCGAAACGACGGAAACGAAAACTCCACACCGGACTCTTTGGCTACTCGCGGAATCTTGGCGAGATGAAGCTCCCGCGCGCGATCACGTTTACCGCGTCGCTCTATTCACTTGGCATTCCGCCAGAACTCCTTGGCCTCAACGCCTTAACGTCCGACGATATTGAAGATATTAAAAAAAGTTATGCAAATATTGTATATGATATTGGTCGGTCTGCGGAACTGACGAATATGGATAGTCCATTCTTTCCGAAAGAGCTAATCCCAGCCGTGAAGAATTTTATATCTGAGGATACAGTGAATGAGAGACATAAAGAAATTACTTCTACGATCGCCGCATCCTTGAAAGAAAGGCCGTATGTTGATGCCAGCGAAGAAGTGCTCCGCGCGGCGCATCTGCGAGGATTTTTGGGATAAAACAAAAAAAACTCATCCGAGTCTTTTGTGATACGAAGCTTGGGAAGGCCGGAACCGGAGAGCATCCTCGAGGAGTCAATAGGATAGACTCAACTCAGATTAAAGCTCTCGGGTTCCGGAAGAAGTATCCCTCTATCGTGGGAGTGATAGAGGGGCGCATGCGCGGATCTCGTACGAAATTCGCGAGTACGCTTCTGCGTAGGGATCACCTGGCCTTCTGCCGGTGCATCCCCCGTTGAACGGTGCGGGCGGCTTGTCGATGAAGCCGTGAGCGTTGTATAGAGTGCCGCTGTGCACGAGCGACGTCACGGTGTCGCCGAGCACATACCCGTGCTCGACGTGCTCGACCGGCGCGCTGTCGCTCACGGTGTTACCCATGATGCTGAAGGCTTCGATGCCCGTGGATGACCCGTACGGTTGCACGATCTGGAGGATCGTCATCCGCACGAACCCCCCGCTCGACAGTTGGTCCGTCGGAATCCCGACGTATGCCCACTGGTTACAGCCTCGTGCCCCCACCCCGGGCGTCACGAAACCTACACGACCGCAGAACTCGATCGCCTCGTCCGCCGTCTCCGCCAGCTCCTGATCTTCGACACCGCCACAGGCCGCGACCGTCGCCAACGCGGCCAGAAAAATCTTCGAACGCATTTCAATACATCCACTGCGCCTAGCGCATTAACGGTCACCATAGCACATTTTTGCCCTTTTGTCAAGGGGTAAATAAAAAAAGACCCCAACCGAATCGGTCAGGGTCTCAATCGCTTATCTGTTACTTTCCAAAATTTTTACTAAGTGCCGCCTTCACAAACTCCCGAAACAGCGGATGCGGCTCCATCGGACGTGACTTAAATTCCGGATGAAATTGCGTGCCGACAAAAAACGGATGGTCTTTGAGCTCCACAATTTCGACGAGATCAGTTTCCGGATTCACGCCGACGATTTGCAGTCCTGCCTGGTCAACCATCTCGCGGTATTCATTATTAAATTCATACCGATGCCGGTGGCGCTCGGAAATCGTGTCTTTGCCATACGCCTCGCGGGTCTTCGTGCCTTTCCGGAGCATACAATCATACGCGCCGAGGCGCATGGTCCCGCCATAGCGATTTTCCTTGACATTTTTGGCTTGGTGAGGATTGATGTGGATCACAGGCTCCGTGGTTTCCGGATTGATTTCGACCGTGTGCGCCGCTTTTTTTCCTAACACGTTCCGAACAAATTCTATACTCGCGAGTTGCATGCCATAACAGAGCCCAAGATACGGAATTTTTTCTTCTCTCACATACTTGATGGCATTGATAATCCCCTCGACGCCGCGCGAGCCAAATCCGCCCGGCACAATCACGCCGTCATACTGCCGCAGTCGCTCAACGCTCTTCGGATTTTTCTCAAATTCTTCGGAATCAATCCATTCAAGCATCGGCTTTGCGTTGTGACGCCAGGCAGCATGCTTAATGGCTTCGATCACAGAAATATATGAATCCGCCAGCGTGAAATCCCCGGTGCCAAAATATTTCCCGACCACTGCCACTTTTACTTGCCTGTCGGCATTCAAGATTTTCTTCCCAAACGCCTCCCATTTTTCCATCTTACCTTTGCGAACCGGCAGACCCAAGACGCGAGACAAAATCTCCGCTATCCCCTGCTTCTCGAGAGTGACAGGAATCGCATAAATTGATGGCACATCTGGCGCCGCAATCACATGATCACGCGGGACGCCGCAAAAGATGGCAAGTTTTTCCCGTCGCGGCTTATCAAGTTCATACTGACCGCGGGCAATAATCACATCTGCCTGAATGCCGGCGCTGTTCAGAGCCCGCGCCGCGTGCTGCGTCGGTTTCGTTTTCATTTCCCCAAGATGCGACGGCACAGGCAAATAGCTCACGAGCACAAACGCCACATCGTCCTGGTGTTCGAGTTTCATCATGCGCGCGGCTTCGAGGAAAAGAATATTTTGGTATTCACCGATGGTTCCACCGATTTCAATAATCGTCACATCCGCGCTATGCCGATCCGATGCATTTTTCACACGGCGGATAATTTCTTCTGGAATATGCGGCACGACCTCGACACATTTGCCCCCATATTTCATGGC
>CAYHTX010000073.1:0-6221 GCA_964359615.1 uncultured Gammaproteobacteria bacterium
ATTATCGGGAGCTTTTTCCTGCTGCTCCGGCCGATGGCATCCGCTTCAGAGAAGTGGAGATGGGTGAACGATGCGGCGGGCATGGCCGCGTTTGGTGGCGCTTTTCTCATCCGCCCCAATGAATTTGTGTGGGTCGGTCTCGCCGGCCTCGGCATCATTTCCGTCTATTTCCGCGTGATCTCAAAATACCGCCTCGCCCTCTGGGCCGCGCTCGGCCTTGGCATGGTCGCATTTTTTTACTGGTACAACCGGGCGCTCTACGATCATCCGCTCGGCACCTACATTTCGTCTGAATCGTTCCCTGTTCGCCATTGGTATTCAGTATTTTTTCCATTTGGCTTCGATCCGACGCTGATTTTGCACACCGGGTATTGGTACGGACTCCGCCTCATGTGGTGGCTCGCGCCGGCGTATCTCGGACTCGCTCTCTTCTTCGCGCGCTTGCGACCGACGCCTGACATTCCCAGGGAACAAAAAGTGTACGCGGCAACGACTGTCGGCGTTGGGTTGTGGCTCCTCCTCTACTATGGCAGCGCGTATGACCCGGCTATGTATACGCACATGATCGGCGTGTCGTACGTCCGGTATTGGCTGCCGGTGTTTATCCTCCTGACTCCATATCTCCCGATGTTTTTTCTGTGGCTCAAGGAGCGGCTGGCCGGACGGGTGTGGTTGGGAACAGCTCTGCTCTATGGTATAGTGATCATAGCGCTCGGCGGTAATCTTGCCTTTCGCGGGCGGGATGGCCTTTCGCCCCAGATCCGGAACTTGCGTGAGGCGCGCGAGGTGAGGGAGTGGGTCTTGGCGAACACTCCTCCATCTGCTATAGTTGTTTCGGATACTGAGGATAAATTTATCTGGCCCGCTCGCGAGGTTATGGTCAAGTTCTTTCACCCGGCTATCGGCCGCGCGATGCGTGAATTTCTCGATGCGGGGCGTCCGGTGTATTATCTCGGACCGTCGTTATCCGAAGCAGACGGGGAGCGGGCGAGCGCGCACGTTCGGCATTTTGGCGCCGCGCTCCGTGAAGGGAAGACATTTGGGGCACATACGTTGTATGCGCTGGAGCGCGCAGTCGAGTAAGTACGTCTGTATGTCTGATTGCATTTTTTGTAAGATCGTCGGGAAAGAGATCCCGAATCATACGGTGTTTGAAGACGATGGCACACTTGCATTTCTCGATATTTTTCCGTGCGCCAAAGGCCATACGGTCGTTATTCCAAAGGCGCACGCTGAAACTATTTTCGATTTGGGAGAGCGGGAGTACGATGAGTTCTTTATCGCAGTCAAAAAAACCATGGAGCGTATCCAGGGCGTTCTCGCGTCCCAGGGATTTACGGTCGGCTGGAATCATGGCAAAGCCGGCGGTCAGGCCGTACCGCATGTCCACGTGCACGTCCTCCCGCGTTACGACGGCGACGGCGGCGGCAGCATGCATTCGGTCGTCAAGAATCCTGGTTCCATGAGCGTGGCCGAAGTCGCCGCGCTTTTTCGCTCTTAAGGAGGCAGTATGGCTCCAGATAATGGGCAAAAATTCATCACCGAATACCTTTTCGCGAGTGATGGGGAGAAGCCAGGCCGCGTGCTCGATACGTGTCGCGTCGGCGAGGTTTTTGTGACGCGCATGATTATGAATCCATATGTGGTGACCGGAAATCTCTATCGAAAGGAGACGAACGCCATTCTTTTTGTGACCAAGGGCAAAGTGCGTTTTTCTTTTGTCCAGGTGAACACCGATGAGCGCAAAGAGATAGTGCTCGAACCGCATGAGCGCATCATCCACTGGCCGCCCTTTGTCGCCTGCGCGTCGAAAAACTTGCTGAATGAAGAATCCGTCGTTTATTTTTTTTCCAATAAAGCGTTTCGATCGGACGATGACTACTCGTATGAGGTGATCCCTGCCTCTAATACTCCATGAATGGTATGAAACTTCTCGTGACCGGCGGTGCCGGGTTTATCGGTTCAAATTTTGTTCACTATATTCTGGCGAATCACCCGTCATATTCAGTCGTAAATTTTGATGCCCTGACCTACGCCGGAAATTTGGAAAATCTGCGCGCTGTCGAACGTGATCCGCGCTATGCGTTTATCCAGGGTGACATTTGCGATCGGGAGGCGGTATTTGATGCGGTAAAGGGTGTAGACGCGATCGTGCATTTCGCCGCTGAATCGCATGTGGACCGTTCGATTCTCGACCCGAGCGTGTTTTTGCATACCAATGTCCTCGGGACATATACTGTGCTCGAAGCCGTTAAAGAATATGGCCAGCGGTTTCATCATGTATCGACTGACGAGGTTTTTGGGGCGCTGGGACCGAACGACCCGCCGTTCAATGAGCGCACGCCATACGCGCCGCGCAGTCCCTACTCAGCGTCGAAAGCCGCCTCGGATCACCTCGTGCGCGCCTATCACACAACCTACGGGATCGAGATGACGATTTCGAACTGTTCGAATAATTACGGGCCGTATATGTTTCCGGAAAAGCTGGTCTCTTTTTTTGTGACCAATCTTTTGGAAGAAAAAAAAGTGCCGCTGTATGGTGAGGGGCAGCAAATGCGCGATTGGATCTATGTCGATGATCATAACCGGGGCATTGCCATGATTCTTGAAAAGGGGAAAATTGGCGAGACCTATTGTCTCGGCGGGGCGGGCGGTGAGATTACGAATCTCGATCTCACCAAGAAAATTTTGGCGCTTGTCGGCAAGAATGAGTCATGGATTGAATATGTGAAAGACCGGCCTGGGCATGATTTTCGTTATGCGATTGATTATTCGAAAGCGAGATCAGAGCTCGGGTGGGAGCCGGCGGTACTGCTCGACGAAGGGTTGAAACGGACGGTTGAGTGGTATAAAATGAATCCGGATTGGGTCGCTCGCTGCAAAAGCGGGGAGTACCTCGACTATTATAAAAAGCAATATAGCCGTTAGTATGGGGAGTCATATTGAAATGAATGATACGCTGAGACTCAGCGCCGAGCAGGGTTTCCCGGGATAGGTGCTCAGATACGAAAAGCACACGCAGTCGCCGATCCCTGTAAGTGCCGTGGAAGGAAAGACATTTGAATTTTACGGAAAATTAGGCGCCAGATTTTTCCACACGCCGCCGACGCGTTGCTTTCTCGTCGAGGATATCGATGGGAAGTGGCTGCACTGGGGCAAGATTTTTATGCTGGAGCAGACTATCCGTGGGGCGTCTGAAGCAGAACGGACGACAGCGGGGAAATATATCATTGTCGAGTTGTATGATCCGGAATATCAAAAACTCGTAACGAAGCGCGAGTCTCCGCAGGGGAAGAGTTTTTTATAACATCTATGAAGATTCTCCTTATTGGGAAAGGTTTTATTGGCGCACGAGCCGCCGAAGTGTGGGGGAGTGAAGCCGTCGTGGCCGAGGGGCACATTGAGTCAGTTGGGGACGCACTCGATCTTCTCGACCGGCACAAGCCAGATGTAGTCTTGAATGCCGCTGGCGTGACCGGGAAGCCAAATGTTGATTGGTGTGAAACGCATCAGATCGAAACCTGGCAAGGGAATACGATTCTGCCGCTTCTCATCGTCGAGGCCTGTCAGGCGCGGGGAGTGTATCTCCTGCATCTCGGAACCGGCTGTATTTTTTATGGCGCGGCGCCGGATCCGCGGGGTTGGAAGGAGACGGATTACGGGAACCCAGTCGCGGTCTATACGCGGAGCAAATACGCGGCGGATCTCGTTCTCGAGACGATTCCGAATGTCGGCATCGCGCGCTTACGCATGCCGATCGATGATCGGCCGAGTCCGGGGAACCTCATTGATAAACTCGCGCGGTACCCGAAAATTATTGATGTGGAAAACAGCGTGACGATTTTGTCTGATCTCATTGATACACTTTATCAATTGCTCGAGAAACGAGCGAGCGGGATTTTTCATACTGTGAATCCGGGTATTATGCGCCACCGCGAACTCATCCGGCTCTACGAAGAATTGGTTGATCCAAATCATAAAAATGAGTGGATTACGGAGGCGGATCTCGTAGCTCAAGGGTTAGCGACCAAAAAACGCTCGAATAATATCATGCAGTCCGAGAACCTCGAGAAGCTCGGCATTCATATGCGGCCGATCAATGTGGCGCTTCGGGATACGATGGAGCGGTATGCGAGGGCGAGGGAGAGGCAGACGTAATATCTTAAAGCATCTCTCTCATATTCGCCAAACACGAACCTCACCCCACCCTCTCCTACGAGGAGAGGGGTGAATCGATACCGTTGATAATTAGGAGAAGAACATCATGCTCGTATTTTTTTTGCAGCAATGCAGCGGTCGACACGAGTCACGGAGATAGGAATAAAGATCCACAACGCTATCGGGATCCCTCTCCTTTTAGGCTTCGGCCCTGAGCTCAGCCGAACGGGAGAGGGCCTGGGTGAGGTTCGGCGGAGAAGCAGAATTTTTCGCTTTCAGAAGTTCACACTCAGCGGCGATGCGTCGAATGGCGTTCTCTCGTTCAAATAATACTTCATCATTGCGAAAGCGAATTATTTTTTGTCCTTGGGATACGAGCCATGCGCTTCTCCGCTTGTCACGGGCTTTTTGGTACTCTTCGCTGTGTACCGGTCCGTCGAGTTCGATGATCAGGTGGAGCTCTATGGAATAAAAATCAACAATATATTGACCGATACTGCATTGTCGTCGGAATTTATACCCAAGTTTTCTGTTTCGGAGCTCTTGCCAGAGGACTTGTTCTGCCTTCGTCGATTCTGAGCGAAGGGAACGACGTCTCTCTGTGTGGGCTGCATCATTGGTGAAGTGGGGAGAGTAAGTCACAAACAATGTTTAGCATGTTAGACAAGAACCTCACCTTCGTCCTCTCCTAAGAGGAGAGGAAATCGTTTTTTTCTGCTTTGTCCTTACTTAATCCACACCGTCTTCACATTCACAAACTCCTTAATGCCATAGTGCGCAAGCTCCCGGCCGTAGCCGGATTTTTTTATGCCGCCGAAGGGGAGGCGGGGGTCGGAGACGACCATGCCATTTATGAACACTGCGCCGGATTCGATCCTGGCCGCGAGTTCTTTGGCACGTTCGAGGTTTTGCGTCCAGAGCGAGGCACCGAGTCCGTAGTCGAGGCCGTTCGCGACACGGATGGCTTCTTCGGTGTCTTTTACGATGATAACTGAGGCCACTGGCCCGAAAATTTCTTCGTTGTATGCCGGCATGCCTGGCGTCACGTTCCGGAGAATGGTTGGCGCATAAAAGTAGCCTTTGTCACCGATTATTCTTCCACCGGTTACGATCTCGGCACCGAGCTTGACTGATTCTTCGACTTGCCGCTTGATTTCATCGCGGCTTTTGGCACTGATGACAGGTCCGATTTGCGTTTTTTCATCCATTGGGTCGCCGACGATCATCGCCTCGACATTCTTTTTGAATTTCTCTAAAAATTGTTCGGAAATTGATTCGACCACGATAAACCGTTTCGAGGCGATACAGCTCTGGCCGTTATTTTGCATGCGCGCCATGGGAGCGATGGCGGAGGCTTCATCAAGATTCGCGTCATCAAGGACGATAAATGGATCACTGCTGCCAAGCTCCATGACCGTTTTTTTGATTTCACTGCCGGCGATAACAGCGACGTTACTCCCAGCCGGGCCGCTACCTGTGAGGGTTACGGCTTTCACGCGCGGGTCACGAATAATGGCTTCGACTTTACTTGAGCCAATATGCAGATTTTGAAAGACTCCGGGCGGAAAGCCGGCATCGAGGCATACTTGTTCAAGCGCTTCAGCGCATCCGGGCACATTTGAGGCGTGTTTCAGGAGACCGACATTCCCCGCCATCAGCGCCGGCGCAGCAAAGCTGAAGACCTGCCAGAAGGGGAAATTCCACGGCATGATGGCGAGGACAATGCCGATCGGATCGAAGCGGACATAACTCTCGCTCGCGCTTGTTTTAATCTTTTCAGGCGCAAGCATCTTCTCCGCTTCTTCGGCGTAATACTCTGCCACCCAGGCGCATTTTTCCGCTTCGCCCACTCCCTGGGTAATCGGTTTTCCCATCTCGCGCGCCATGAGTTCGCTGTACTGGCGTCTGCGCTCGCGCATGAGCGTGGCGAGCTTTTTCATGAGAGCTGCTCTCTCGGCAAATGAAGTGTCGCGCCATGTCTCGTAGGCTTTTTCAGCCTCAGCTAATTTTTGTTCGATTTGGATGTCTGTGAGTTCGTCAAATTGTTTGACGATTTCACCAGT
>CAYHTX010000074.1:0-6166 GCA_964359615.1 uncultured Gammaproteobacteria bacterium
AGATTTACTGGAAGACTACGCACGGGCATTGTTGACGATAGTAGAGCCACTAAATAAGGAAGTATATTGGATACACGGAGAACTTGCACGTGTTGCTCCAAAGGTTGAGGGCGTTGTTCTCCCTTGGCGGGGGAAAAGTCACAACGATATTGATCAAGCGCGGTATCAAAAAATTATTTTGATTCTCTCTGAACTAACCACATACAGCAACGTAATTTTTGATCCACAAAATCATTGGGCTAATCTTAAGCAACAGACTTTTTCACCTGATTATAGTGCTCATTTGTTTGCAAAACTTGAGGAGCTTAAAAAAATTGTTGGTTCTTTCCCGATACTAGATGGGACTATTTTTGGCAACCCGCAAAATATCATCGAGATAGAGAAAACTATAAATCTATCTGACACCGTAAATATAGGAGAAGTTTTGGGTAACAGATTAATAGTTACTGACAGGATAAACGCAAAAGATCTGAATCTAGAGCTAGACAAACTGGAAACAATCAAGGCAATAGTTTCAAAATATCAAAGAATTTCTGGTGATAGTGGAAAATTCAAAACTTCGTTAGGCTGGCAACAAATTAAACTAGAGTACGACCTGCTTGATAAAAGCTTTGGTAATAATACGCTTATCGCTAACAAAAACAACTTATCTATTATAAAAGCAAAGCTAGAAACATTACGAAGCGCAATAAAGGAAAGTAAACACGCAAAAGAGTTGATGAGCTTTAATTGTGAAGCTCTGAAAAGATACAAAAATCTCTTTTACACCGACCCTATAGTGCAAAAAATCAAAGGGTGGGACGAAAGGATTAATCTTTATGAAGTCCAGAACAATCTAAAACAGATTAAAGTCATTTATGATCAGCTACTCGAAGCGCAAGAGATGCTAAATGAGTGGGCGGTTTCTTTAGAGGATCTCAACAAAACTTCTCTTTGGGAGCTTGAACAACGATTCTCCACAAAATACAAATTATTTTTCAGAATATTTTATTCTACTTATAAAAAAGACATTTTATCAGTTGTAAACTGGTGTGCGGCACATCGCCCGCAAAATTTCCAACAATGCAGACAAATAGTATTTGCCGCCGCTGACAGAATTCGGTTACAGAACAAGTTTGAAAAGATGATGGGTGAATTTATTCAAAAATACGGCACCGATGGTTCAATACGAAGTATTTCTATCGACTCATTAATTGATAGTGTTTCTAAAATACTGAGTTACTTGGAAACCGCGAACATAGATAAACTAAATAATGAAGTAAAAAACTTATTTATCTCCACGGAATATTTTGATAGTTTCAAACATATAATTTCTCTTTTAGAAGAGTTATTAGACCAGAAGCAGCTACTCAATACTATTACTGGGCAAGAATTATTGACCGAAAATACATCAATAGATAATTTCCTAAGGTATGTAGCGGAAATAACGAGCGAAGCAGAGAAAGTTACATTGGTGTATGAAAGAGCAAGTCGTTTTATCTCCCAAAATCAACTTCCTAACACTATCGCCGAACTAAGCAGTGATATTGAGTCTTTGAATGGCTTAAAATCCCTTTCCGACGCCCTAACAGCCGAAAATTTTGACCAACGGACAAACTTTGCGAACATAGAGGATTTGACCAATATAAACAATGCTAATGCTATTGAATTACAAAAAGAACAAATCAAGTCTATTTTGCCTTTTGTCGCAGATCACAGTTTCTCAAAAGCGGATTTTTATAAAAATCTTGAGGTCCTTTATTCGAACATGAGTATTTGGGAAAAGTGGCATGAAAGATATCAGCAAATCAAGGAAGAACTTCAGTATTTAATGAATAACGATAAAGCGCTTGGCGACCTCGAATTAGTTAAGATGCCTGACTTTTCAGACTACATCAACGGGATGATTATGGATACGGGTGGTTTAGAAAAATGGATTAGGTATCAAAGAATCAGAGGGCAGTTGGAAGAGTACGGGATGCTTTGGTTTGTTGACGATATCAAAAGATATCAAATAGACAAAGTTAATTTATCCTATATTTTTGTATGGTCATTTCTAAACAAAGTACTTAATGAGGTACACAAAAAAAATGAAACTCTCAAGAATTTCAACCTGGCTGACTATACTCGTTATATTTCCGAATTTAAGCGGCTAGAAAAGGAAATTTTTGAGGTAAATCAATATAGAGTACTTGATAAAGTGTTCCCAAAAATCGTATTCGCAATGAATCATGGCGGTCAATCAGAAAGATACATATTACAACAGAGTAGGCTACGACGACCCAGAGCTCCGATTAGGAAAATTGTAAGTGAGCACAGCGAACACATACTTAATTTTAAACCCTGTTGGCTGATGAGCCCGTTAACTTTGAGTTCCTATATTCCCTTCGGTTCAGTAAATTTTGATGTTGTTATTTTTGACGAAGCATCCCAGATGAAAATTGAAAATGCTCTTGGTGCGATTGCTCGAGCCAAACAAGTTGTTGTTATCGGCGATGAGTACCAACTACCCCCGACTTCATTTTTTCAAGATGGCGGTGGTTCTTTTGATGGGGATGCCGATTCGGATGATGTAGATTTTGAAAGTATTTTAGACGCCGCAATACCTATTTTGTCCGGGGTCCAACCTACTCTTACATACCACTATCGCAGCAGGCACCCGGATCTTATAGCGTTTTCAAATCAACACATATATAATTATTCACTCAAACTCTTTCCGGTATCAAAAGATTACGAGGCTGTTAAGTTTGAATTTGTTGAAAATGGTATCTATTACGGCGGTAACGATAGGAATAACCCGATGGAAGCAAAACGGGTGGCAGAGTTGTGTATTAACCATTTTGAATCACATAATACCTCACTAGGTGTGATTGCTTTTAGTAAAGCACAAGAAGAGGCAATTAGAGAAGCTATCACCGAAAAAATAAAGGAGTTTACTCATCTCGCCGCTAAATTCGACGAAACGACTGATACGCGAAATAAAATTAACGAAGAGAGCTCATTTTTTATTAAGAATCTTGAATCTGTCCAAGGTGACCAAAGAGACGTAATTATTCTTTCTGTAGGATATGGGCCGGATCAAAATGGTAATGTATTCAACCGTTTCGGCCCCATCAACTCGAGCGGAGGCTATAGAAGACTAAATGTGGCTATAACCCGCGCCCGAAATAAAATTATCTGTGTATCTTCAATGAAATTTTACCAAATGAACCCATCGGAGGGAACAAGAGGTGCAATTTTACTGCAAAAATATCTTGAATTCGCCGAAAAAGGCAGAGGTGTCCTCGAAGCATCAAAAATTATTCAACAGAATAATAAAGAACCGGACAGTGATTTTGAGGTTAGCGTTCAAAAAGAACTTCAACGAATAGGTTATATAATCAAACCGCAAGCCCGCGCAGCAGGATTTTTCATCGACCTTGCGGTAGTACATCCTGACAACCAGAACGAATACGTGCTAGGTATAGAGTGTGATGGGGCAGCTTTCCACTCTTCAAAATCTGCGCGAATTAGAGATAGATTAAGGCAAGAAATCTTAGAGCGGCTGAATTGGAAAATTTATCGAATCTGGTCACAACATTGGATTATGCACCGTCAGGAAGTTTTGGACGATATCGTGAAATACATAAATAAAATACAATAAGTTGATGTAATAAATGTCCGGATTAGATAATTGGATTAGTATAAACCTACTTAAATGTTAAGTTATAGTATGTTTAGGAACGGAGCCGTGAATAATTACATTGAAAGTGACCTTTATTGCAGTAAATACTCAGGGGCCTTGGATAACTGGTCTAAAAACTTATAGAAATTTGGACTTAAACTAATGATTATTATAACAACATTAATATTTATCGTATTAAATAGTTTAGGGATTGCTCTTTTGGTTTTTCTATTTTTGAAAAATAAGCGTTTTGATAACACAGATCAGGTTACAAAAGCTGTTGAGGCTCTTTTTGAGAAAAATAACAGGATCTTGAAGGATGAGATGTCCTTAAACAGAAAAGAGTTGGCGGACTCAGAAAAAAGACTGCGTGAAGAACTGTCTAATCTGTTTAAAGGGTTTGGTGATTCCCTAGATAAGCGAGTATCTGAATTTGCGAATGCGCAAAATAAAAATTTTGAAGGGTTTTCAATAAAACTTACAGAACTGATTGATAAAAATGAGGGAAATATGGAAAAGGTTAGAGAAGTTGTAGAGAAAAAGCTTGAATCTTTGCAAAAGGATAATAGTGAAAAATTAGAAGCAATACGTGTGACTGTTGATGAAAAACTACATGCGACTCTCGAAAAAAGGTTTGGAGAATCATTTAAAGTTGTAAGTGATCGACTAGATGCTGTGCACAAAGGACTTGGGGAGATGCAAACGCTTGCGCTTGGCGTAGGGGATCTAAAAAAATTGCTTAGTAATGTTAAATCAAGGGGTACATGGGGCGAAGCACAACTAGGAAATCTTATAGAGGAAATTCTCACTCCAGAGCAATACGAAAAGAATGTTAAAACAAAGAAAACTAGTAGCGATAGCGTAGAATTTGCAATTAAATTGCCCGGAAATGGTGATGAAAGCCAAGTCTGGCTACCTATAGACGCGAAATTCCCTCTGGAAGACTACCAACGATTAGTGGAAGCCCAAAGTCAGGGTGATTTGGTTCTTATCGACGAGACGAGTAAATCACTTGAAACAAGAATAAAATCTGAAGCAAAAGATATAAGGGACAAGTATCTCGATCCCCCACATACAACAGACTTTGGAATTTTATTTGTACCAATAGAAAGTTTATATGCAGAGGTTTTGAGAAGACCTGGGTTGTTTGAGCAAGTTCGGCGTGAATACCGTGTGATTATAGCTGGACCAACGACTGCACAAGTAATTTTGAACAGCCTTCAGATGGGTTTTCGAACGCTCACCATACAAAAGCGATCTAGTGAGGTTTGGAATCTGCTTGGGGCTGTGAAAACTGAGTTTGGTAAATTTGGAGATTTGTTGGAAAAAACTCATAAGAAGATGCAAGAAGCAAGTACTACAATTGAGGGAGCGGTTACTAAAACTCGTACTATCGAACGGAAGTTGAATAAGGTACAGAATCTTCCAGTTAACGAAACAGAAAAGTTAGTATTGGAATCTGCGGATGATGAGAGTTTTCCAGTTTAATTAGTTGAACTAGATTTGAACTAGATCCAGGATTCCGATCGTGTAACCACAAGATAAAAAGCCTATCTATTGCGAATTTTGAAACTGTGGTGGAGGTAGAGCAAGCCAACCCTAAAGGAAGATGTCAAAGAATACGAAAAAACAAGTTGACCAATTAGTTTATAGACTCTACGACCTCACGCCGGAAGAAATAGAAATCGTAGAGAATAAAAATGAAGATAGGATTAGTGCTTGATTTAATAACTCAGAACAAGAATGTTGTTGAAGTATTTGTAGTCGGCGCGACATTTTCTGGTACCGTATTGGCTATTTTCTTCACGCTCATAGCTTTACCAATTCAAAATATTTTAGGTAAATATTCATTAGAACTTGTTAAGCGAGTCAGTTTTGATAAAGTGTACTGGGGTTGCTTTTGTTTTCTTGGATTTTGTTTGCTATACAATCTAACACTTATTACTTTTGGTAGTAGTCCAGAGTTAACTCTTTTCAGCTTCGGATTAACCATATCATCTGTATTAGTTCTTGCTCTGCTTGTTACTCACACATTTTACTTGCTTGACCTTAGAAATCCTCTAAGAGATATGTCAAATAGTATCAGTAGGCAAATTGGGCCAATGGTCAATAAAAGCGAAAAAATCAAAGAAAAGCAATTTGAAAGGATGAATAAGGAACTCGAGAAATATGAATGATGAAACAAACGCTAAATTACAGATGAAAAATATTTATGTTAAATCTCAGGTAGATGAGACCGTTACTAATTGGCTAAAGGAAAAAACAGAACTGATATTTGATATTGCTCAAAATTCAATCAACGAAAACCGGTTCGAGATGGTTGATAATGCCTTAGAAGAAATAATAAAAATAGCAAAGGAGTACATATCACACAGACTTGATTACTCATTAGAACAAGATGCTTTCCTTTCATTTTTACATGAACGGTTTGTAGATCTCAAAAACATTGTTCAAAAAAACACTCACCCAAGAATTATGTTGGCTATAGCAAAGGCTACGCGAGACATCGCTATTGCTTCACTT
>CAYHTX010000075.1:0-6160 GCA_964359615.1 uncultured Gammaproteobacteria bacterium
GACTGGTTTGTAAAAACTCTGAAAATATGGCTGAAATTTGTTTCGTGCGTTCTGCTGCCTCTCTCCCAAATCGCCTTTCGATCCGTGCTTCTGATGAAGCTGGTTGATCATGTCCCATAAAAATTAAGCTTAAGAATAGAAATAAATTACCACACGGCTGCTAAAAAATCAAATAGATGTTTTTTCATTATTTCCGATAACTCTCTATATCCAAACTCGTAGAAATTTTGGCTAAAATACAGTATACTCTAGAGACTAATGTGAAATCAAGAAGGAGGTATGAATTCACGTCATTATCGTCCAAGTACTGATCCGATGTTCTTGTTTATTCAAGAAATGAAGTTACGGAATTTGAGCCGGAAGACGATCGAGTGTTACCGACGATATGTAGATGACTGTATTCGTTTTGCCAGCAAATCGGCACGGGGCATCACTGGGCCAGACATTCGCGCTTATCTTTCGTGGCTGGTCGAAAACGGCAAGTCAGGCTCCACACTGAATACCGCCTACAGCGCTCTCCAATACTACTTCGAACGTATCCTGCACCGAAAATTCTTTGCCTCGATTCCTCGCTCCAAGGAGCCGAAGAAACTTCCTTCCGTCTTATCTCTGGGTGAAGTGGCGCGGCTCGTGAGTACGACACTCAATCCAAAACATCGCTGCATCATTCAGCTCCTCTATGGCACCGGCATGCGGGTTGGAGAGTTAGTCCGGCTGCGGATGAATCAGATTGATTTTGATCGCAACTGTATTCATATTCAGCGATCAAAAGGCGCGAAAGATCGCGTGGTCATGTTGCCGCAATCGCTTCGCGAAACACTTCTTAATCAGCTCCGTTTGAAACAGCCGACTGATTTTCTATTTACGAATGGCCGTGGGGGGCGTTTGTCTGAAACGAGCATCCAAAAAATTGTCCGGGAAGGTACGATACGGGCGGGGATTACCAAACCCATCACTCCGCATACGCTCCGCCACTCGTTTGCCACGCACCTTCTCGAGAGCGGAACAGATATTCGTTATATTCAGGAGCTTCTCGGTCATGCGCGGATTGAGACGACGCAAATCTACACGCATGTAACGGCCAAGGCTGCGAGAACGATCGTGAGTCCGCTCGATGCATCAATGGCAGGCTAGGGCGTTCGATTGACGGGGTACTATATATTTGGTACCATTTCGTGGATTCTTTCTCCATATTTCTGTCTTCATATGTCCCTCGCGATCGGCATCGTCGGCCTCCCGAATGTTGGCAAATCTACGCTTTTCAATGCGCTCACGCGAAGTAAACAGGCTGACGCGCAAAATTATCCGTTTTGCACCATTGAGCCGAACATTGGCATTGTTGAGGTGCCAGATGAGCGGCTCCCGAAACTCGCAGAAATTTCGAAATCCAAAAAAGTGGTGCCGACCGCGATTGAATTTGTGGACATTGCCGGGCTGGTGAAAGGCGCTTCCGAGGGTGCGGGGCTAGGCAACAAGTTTTTATCGCACATTCGGGAAGTGGATGCGATCGCGCAGGTCGTGCGCGCGTTTACTGATTCGAATATTATTCATGTGAATAATAAAGTGGACCCGAAAGATGATGCGGCTGTCATAAATCTGGAGCTTATTCTCGCGGATCTCGAGACCGTCAAAAAACGTCATGACAAAAATGCCAAGAACGCGAAAGGTGTGATTCCAAAAGAAGTACAACTCGAACTTGATCTTCTCCCGCGGGTCCTCACGACGCTCGAAGCGGGAAAGCGTGCTGCCGCGATCGTGTACACCGAAGAGGACATGATCATCATGAGAGACCTTCATCTCCTGACCATGAAACCCATGATGTATGTGGTCAATGTTGACGAAAGCGGGGGCGAATCGAAAACACCCGGAGCCGAGATCGTCGGCGATGAGACGTGTCCGGCAGTATTTGTGAGTGCGCGGCTCGAGGCAGAACTCGCGGATCTTTCGAAGGAAGATGCGGCGGCCTACATGAAGGAACTTGGCATGCTGCAGTCAGGACTTGATAAAATCATCGCCGCGGGGTATCAACTTCTCGATTTCATTACCTATTTTACTTCCGGCGAACCCGAAACCCGCGCTTGGACCGTCAAAAAAAATACCAAAGCGCCTGATGCCGCTGGAGTGATCCACACCGATTTTGTGAAAGGCTTTATCAAAGCCGACGTGACGCACTGGCAGGATTTTGTCTCGCTCGGCGGTTGGCCGGGGGTGCGGGAGGAGGGGAGGCTTCGTCTTGAGGGGAAGGAGTATGTCGTACGAGATGGGGATGTTTGTTATTTCCATATTAGCGCATGAACAATTCCGGATGCGACGCGAATCAATACTACTCGCTTCTCGCGAGTTTTGTATTTCAGAGAGAGTGTACTATACTAGTACCCCGGCAGAAAATAATTATGAGCCATTTTCGAGGATATGCCCAAGCGAAACAGGTGAAGATTGAGGGGGCAGAGCGTTACTATGGCGACGAAATCTGAACAGTCTACGGCCGAAAGGGACAGAAATGGAGCCGTAAGTTATTTTGTGCCGAGGTTTTATAGATATGCCGATTGAGCGCCACAAAAATTATATCCACCATCAGGACTCTCGCGTGGTCGCATCGATTCGCGAACTCGTTTTTGGCTTGGAAGACGGCATGGTCTCGACTCTGGGGAGCATCACCGGCATTGCGGCGGCCACGCAAAATTATTTTACCGTGGTCCTCGCAGGATTTGTCATCGTGGCGGTGGAATCAATTTCCATGGCCGTTGGGTCATACCTCTCGAGCAAATCAGAGCGGGCGATTGACGAAAGAAAAATTGAAGAAGAAAAAATCGAGTTAAAAAAATTTCCGCGCGAGGAAACCGAAGAGCTCATTGGCATGTATGTGAGCGATGGCTGGACGCCGGAACTTGCCCGCCAGATGGCTGAGGCCGCCGCAGGGAACAAGGAGCTTTTCTTAAAAGAAATGGCCTACCGTGAACTCAAAATTATTCCGGAGCGGATGGAAAATCCGTTTCGGAACGGGGTGGTGATGGGTGTCTCGTATATTGTCGGCGGTGCCATCCCGATTATTCCGTATTTTTTTGCGCCACTCGGCATGGCGATTACGTGGTCGATCGGTGTCACGCTCGCGGCTCTTTTTATCCTGGGGGTCGCGAGTGGACGGTACTCGGGCCGTACCTGGTGGCGTGCGGGGTTTGAGATGCTTGGCCTCGCGGCGATGGCCGCAATCATCGGGTATGTCGTTGGCCAGGTCGTGAGCAGTTTCATCGTACGCCACGGTTAATCGGCTCGTCGGACAAATTTCCAGATTCTTCGGCCGACCCGCTGATCCGGCCGAGCGTAGGACAGTGATTCGTGTCCTCCGGCAAAAGCGGAACGGGCGAAGCCTCTCTGTTCGACACCGGGGAGAAATTCCGGCACATCAATCCATTCTTTTTTGTGGCGAAAAACCGGTGTGATGAATATCACGACACCGGTTTTTTTGTGGAGCAGTTTTGCGAACACCGCGAATGCATCATGATAGAGTGCGGTGAGAGCGCTCGCTTCACGCTCGATCACAGTGCGTGACTCGAGCCCGCGCAGCGGACGGCCGAGGAAAGGTTCAGTGACCACGGCCACGATGCTTTCTTTTTGGATGACCCGCGGGAGTTCGCGCACGTCCACAGTGAGCAGTCTCGGTTCGGTAGCGGCGGTTTTTGGGTCGGCGGTATGGAGCCAGGCCAGATTTTTTTTCGTGTCCGCGATGGCACGCGCTGAGACGTCGCTCCCGATAAGCTGGGTAAGCCCCAGGAGGGCTGCCTCCATGAGGATGGTGCCTGAGCCGCAAAACGGGTCGAGGAGAGCGGCCGTCTCTGGCACGCCCGAGAGGTTTACTAGAATTCTCGCAAGTTTTGGCGGGAGCATCCCGCTTTTCGCGTCCCGGCCCGGGCGGCCGAAATCTCGCCTGCTGAATTCTTCGATCGGCTGAATGGCGGCCGTGGCATAGACCTCCCCGCTTATGAGCGTCAGGTCTCCGCGGAGGGCGACGAGGTTATTATGGAGAATGGTTGCAGTATTTTTTGGTTCAATGTAGCGAGCCGACAGTCCTTCTCTCCGAAGGGCTTTTTTGACCCCGCGTGCGAGCTCAGTGCCGCCATCACCGTGGAGGGAAAAGAGGATTTTTTTCTGCGGCTGATGCGCTCGCAAATGCCGCATGATCGTCCCCGTGAGATCGCCCTCGCGCAGAATAACTACTCCGATTGATCTGGTGCCGCCGAGACGGCGCATGAGTGATGACGGGTCCAAAACATGGTCAGTTTCGATGCGGATATACGGCCCCGGTGTAGGGAGAAGTTCGTACCGCACTGCGTCAGCGCTGAGCACCGCTTCGATTTCAGAGAGTGAAATCTCGGGTTCCCGGCCGAGCAGGAAAAGAAGGCGCGGCATACTGGTCTAGAGATCCGTTGCGACAGGCTCGAGCGCCGGCGTGGTGGTAGCCGCTCGCGCGACACCGGTAAACGGGTTTCGCGGCATAGACCACTCGGCGGGCGCATGTTTGGCTGTCCATCGGCTTTCTACTGTTTGGAGGCGATCAAAGTCAATCGGTTCAATGCGGAGATCCGTTTCGAGCGTCATGATCGCTTCCACTTCGCCGATGGTCGTAAATACGCTTCGGTAGACAAAGAGCGCAGTCACGATGAAGAGCAGGCAAAACACCCCGATAAGTCCGAGGTGGATGAGGCGGACGATCGCGACATACCGAAATTCTCTCGGTTTCGGCATGGGCTGCGGTTTGTTTTTTTTGCCGAGGCGCATAAGGATTATGGCGTTGAGGTCGAGAAACCGCTAACGAACACGATGCCTTCGAAACGGAGCGTCACGAGTCCTGTCGCGTCTCGCTCTCGCGCTGCGTTCCATTCCAGGCGATCAATATTCAGATAATACGGCAGCGCTTCTATGGCGTCGAGATACCGCAGGTGATCCTCGAAGGAGGCCTGGTTTAGGACGGCGATGCGGTAGTGTGGGTCCTGAATGTCGCCTTTCCCGCGGCTCTCTCCGGTTTTCGGGTCGGAAAATTCGACGTCGAGCGTCGAGGCCACGTGGTGGGTCTCGGCGATGGCTTCGAGTTCGGTAATGAGGCGGAGTTCCTCGCCGCGCAGCAGTGTGGCTGAGGCGAATTTTTTTGTTTGGGCGATGGTGGCGCCGAGTTCTTTCATCGAACGGCGGAGATGTTTCGTGCGGAGATATTGTTCCTCGAGGTTTACCTGGGTACTATGGATGTCTCCCTGGAGCAGCAGAATATGTTTGACTGACGGCCAGACAATGAGGAGGATGATGAGCGTCGAGCTCGTGAGAATGAGTCCCATGAGAACGGCGAGGCTGCGTGCGACGGAGAGACGCATCATACGGTCGTATATATTATTTGAGCGTTACGGTAAATGAAAAGGGAATTTGCTCTTTCACCGTGAGCTGAGACAGCGGAATATCCACGCGTTCGACGGCCGGCAGCGCTTCCAGATTTGTTTTAAAAGCGAACAAATCATCTCTGGTCGGCGCCATGCCGGTGAACGTGTACAGGCGCCTTTTCGCGTCGAGCGTCATCCCCGAAAGCGTCACGGGCGGGGGCACGGTTTGACTGACGGCGAGGAGCGTTGCCGTCCACTCAGTGTACCCGGACTGGATTTTATCGGTGTTCTTGACAAGCGCGTTAATGCGCTTGATTTCATGGTTGTGTTCTCCGTGCTGGCGCGACGTATTCGCGAGGCTGGCGGCCAGCGTATTAAAGTAGCTCTGCATGATGGATTGGCCGCCGAGGAGGACCATGCCGGAGAGACAGATGACCATGAGTCCGATCTCGAGGCCGGTTTTCGTGCACTGGAGGTACGCGAGCATTTGGAGGCGCCGGCGTTTTTCGGGAGAGAGGAGATTGAGGTGAGTGGAATACATAGGAGTCAAGCGTGGGACGCGGGAGGTATTTGGTGATACCGGGAAAACGGATTACTGGCGGCTCGGAGCGCGAGTCCGACGGCGGTAGTGAGGCCCTGCGACTCGGCTGCCGAAACGGGAATCTCTTTTTTTGTTTGCAGATTTTTCCAAACGCGTCCCGGCGCTGCCGGGATCTTCAGGTCATGGGTCAGGATTTCATCCAATTTTTTCGTGTTCGCGACGCCGCCGCACATCGTGATGTGGGTAATCCTGT
>CAYHTX010000076.1:0-4773 GCA_964359615.1 uncultured Gammaproteobacteria bacterium
AACGAGCGTGTTTACGAGGGATGTAATGTGCTCGCGCCCGACGGATGAACCCCGTTTGTATAGTTCCGACAGACTGAGGCTCGGATTGGCTTTTTTGATTTCTTCGACCGCCGCTGCCTGCGCGGTCGTAATATCGTCGAGGATACCGAGGACTCCGATAATCATGCCGCCGAGGAGTAGCCCGCGGAGGCTGACCGGCGGGATCGGCGCATACTGGAGGAAGAAGGCTTCCTCGGTGCCAAGGCCGGTGAGTCGCGTGAGTGAGACAAATAACGCCGAAAGACCGATGGCGAGGAGCATAGTGACGAACGTCGCGATCATGGCGACCGTCGTGCGCGTGTTCACGCCGTGCGCGAGTGAAATAGAGACTGCCGCAATGACGATCGTTCCGACAATGGAGACAATGAGCGGATTTTGCCCGGCAATAATTTGCGGAATAATGAATGAAACTATCACAAAGAGACTGAACCCGAGTCCGAGAAACGCGGCCACGCCCCGATATCCGCCGAAGCTGACGGCGGTCAAAAAAAACAGGCAAGAATGACCCAAATCGCATTCAGGCGGTACCGATCGCTCACATAATAATATGTGCCATCCGGCCCGGTAGATTTTGCGAGGATGACGCGGTCACCGACTGAAAGCGACGGCGTTGGTTCATCCGCGCGGATTGGGATCGCGTAATTGATGGGGATGTCCGCAGCCGCTGCATCCCGGTCGGCCATCGTGACGATGGCATCTTGTGAAAGCATTATTTCCCCGAAGTCATCAGTCTGCTCCTCATGGGTAATTTCTTTCACTCGTCCGCGAAAGAACTCGTCTGCAACGAGGGGCACGAGTTCATCGTCGTTCGTTCGCGCGGCGTTCGGTCGGTCGGGGCGAAATTGGAGGACGAGAATAGCAAAAAGAAACATCGCGCCCAGAATTGCGAAATGGATGAGACGCTGTTTCGGCGGCGGATTCATACGCGAGACGGACGGGTGCGCTTGGCGCAGCTGGTGCAGAGCGCGGTCACGATAAATGTGTGGTGGGTAGCCTGGAAGCCTCTCACTCGGATCCGGGGCACATCACACTCGATGCACGCTGAGCGGTGGCACCTTGTGCAAACCACATGGTGGTGGTGCGTATTGCCGTGGAGTTCGTAATATTGGGCGCCTTCGAGATGAACGATGGGGTGGATTATATCAAGCGACGCGAGGAGTTCCAGCGTGCGGTAGACGGATACCCGATCGAGCGAGCGGAGCGCATGGGTGATATCCTGCGCTGAAAAAATTCCTTTGTGCCGCTCGATTGTTTCGGCGACGCGAGTCCGGGGGCTGGTTTTTTTGTACCCCTTCGCGAGAACTGACTTGATGATCCAGCCGATTGGTTTTTTCATAGCGAGTGCACATTGTTTTATCCTACGGTGTGGCACTATGTCCGATCACCGGGCGTGCGTTCGATGCCGGGTGACCCGTTTTGAGATAACGGTCAGACTGAAGATCGCGAGGAGCAGTAAAACGATGGTCGCGCCGGGAGCGAGATCAAGATAGAATGACACCATGAGACCGGCTATCACCGAAGACAGCGACATGAGTTCCGCGATGAGCACCGTCTGAAAAAAACTTTTTTTCAACTGCAACGCTGCGGCCACGGGAATGACGATGAGTGCGGACACGAGAAGCACGCCGACGATCGGAATGGCGAGCGCGACGGCGACCGCAGAGAGCGCGACCAATCCGAGATTAAGCAGGCGAACCGGCAGCCCGCTCACTCGCGCCGTATCTTCGTCAAAGGAAATAAAAAATAATTCTTTATAAAAAAGAAAGAAGGCGATGAGGATAATGCTCCCGAATACGGCAATAGTCGCGAGGTCAGCCGGGCGAACCGTCACGATGCTGCCGAAAAGATACGCCCAGAGATTGGCGCTCGGGCCGCGGCCGAGCCTGATCAGGATGACCGCGACCGCGAGACTGCCGGATAAAAACAGCGACAGTGCGGTTTCACCCGAAACGATTTTTGTGGTTCTGAGGCGATCAATGGCGATGGACGAAGCGACTGAAACGCCAATGGCGGCAAAGAGCGGGTTCACTCCGAGGAGGAGTCCGAGCGCTATACCCGCGAGCGAGACATGAGAGAGGGTATCGGCGATGAGCGCATAGCGGCGGAGGATGAGGAAAATACCGATGAGTGGAGCAACGATAGCGATCGCAATACCGGCCGCAAGACCGCGCCAGAGAAAATCATATTGAAAAAAATCGAGCATACGGATGTCTAATGCAGGTGCTTATGCTTCACATAGCGCAGGCTTTCGCCGTAGAGGTCTTTGAAGTGTTCGCCTTTCACAAATTCATCCGGCGTGCCATGGCACACCAGCCGGCCATTAATGCAGGCGAGCTCGGTGACTTCCTTTGCGACCATATCGATGTCGTGAGAGACGAGTACCAGGGTGACATGGAGGTCGGCATTGAGATGCCGGAGAAGGGTATAAAATTGTTCCTGTGATTGGAGATCCACACCGACCGTCGGTTCGTCGAGGAACATGATCTTCGGGGCTCCGGCGAGCGCCCGCGCGATCAGTATTCGTTGCCGTTCGCCGGGGGACAGCTCTCCAATCCGCTTCTTTCCCTCATTGGCCATGTCCACTTCCTCGAGCGCCTGTTCGGCGGCCTGATAATCCTCGGCCGTGAGGCGTCGCCCGAGTCCTCGTCTCGCCACCCGGCCGAGCAGAACTATTTCGGCGGCGGTCGCCGGAAACAACGGATCCACGTGGGCTGCGGTTTGCGGAATATACGCGATGTCCGGCCAGTTTTTGAATCGTTCGATTGGCGCGTGAAAGAGTTCCACACTGCCTTCATCCGGTTTGAGGAGTCCGAGCATGATTTTGAGAAGCGTCGTTTTCCCGCCGCCGTTTGGTCCGACCATGCCAACATAGTCTCCCTCATGAATATCGAGACTGATATGCTGAAGCACTGGCGTTTCGCCGTATGCGTATGATACGTTGCGGATGGTCAGGATGGTGTGAGTGTGGGTAGGTGCTACTGACATTCGAGTGCAATTTTAAGGTTGGCGAGGTTTTCCTCCATAACGGTAAAATAATTCATTCCGGCTGATATTTCGTCATCATCGAGACCCTCAATCGGATTGAGCGGCAAGATGTCGGCGCCGGTTTCTCGCGCAATAGTTTCCGAGAGCTCCGGGCCGATCAGAGTTTCAAAAAAAATATAGCGAATGCCTTCTCGTTTCACCGTATCTGCTACCCCGGCGAGCGTCCGGGGCGACGGCTCTGCTTCAGGTGATAGTCCGCTGATCGCAATCTGGGTGAGACCGTATTCATGCGCGAGATAGCGAAAGGCCGCATGGGACGAGACGAAGGTGCGATGGCGGCAGTTTTCGAGACCTATACGGTATGCGGCATCCAGGGCACGCAGTCTTTCACGGAGCACGGCGGCATTTGCAGCATATATCCGGCCTCTCGGTTCGTCAGCCTCAGTCAGCGCACTTTCGATCGCTGTCGCCATGGCCGCAGCGAGATTCGGACTCAACCAGAAATGAGGGTCAACGGTTTCATGAGCCTCATCCGTATCCTACTCCTGTTCTTCCCACTCTCGTGCGCCGACTCCGCCCGGGAGGGATGTATCTGGCGATAGGGCGCGGCTCATTTCTACCACCGCCACGCCACTCGCCGCGAGTTCGTCTAGTATACCACCGAGCCAAGGCTCAAAGCCAGCGCCGTTCACGAGGATGAGATCGCTTTTTTGCATTGCTGCGCGGTCGCGGAGGGTCAGCTCAAAGTCGTGGGGTTCGACGCCGGCTGGAGTGAGATTCGTGACTGTTACCCGCCCAGCTGAGATTTCCTCGGCGAAAAAGGCCAACGGATAAAACGACGCGGTTACGCGTAGGGTGGATTCGGTGTCTCGAGTCGGCGGGCGGCCTTGTCCGAGGATGGCGAGCGCCGCGACGAGAGCGACTACGACGAGCGTGATGAGGGAGTACTTCCCTGCAGGGGCCATAGGGTATTGTAATTAAGTTGCAATACTATATTCCAGCATACCTCACGCGGGAGAAGATGTCAAGGGTCGCGGGGCTAGAGGAGAGAGGCTATCCCCGGCGCGTGCTGACAAATGCAACTTAGTTGCATTATACTCTTTCTGCATGTCTGCAATGGACTGATCTCTCACAAAAAAAGAACGCTGGATGCGTCTTTTTTTGCTTGTCGGGCTGGGGGGACTTGAACCCCCGGCCTCATGGTCCCGAACCATGCGCGCTACCAACTGCGCTACAGCCCGTTCAGTGTGGGATAGTATACTTGTTTGACTGAGAAAATCAAGGCTGCGCTCCGGGCGGCGGCGCGACCGGGTCTTTTTTGCGTTTCCCTTGTATATAGTGGTATATGCCCGGGACGAGCGACAAGACGATAATGATGAGGATGGCATAATGAAAATTGTCTTTCACAAAGGGAATGTTACCGACGCCATAACCGCCGAACACAAAGAGCGTGACCCAGAGGACGGCGCCGACGACGTTAAAGAGAATAAATTTTCGGTAGGACATGTTACCGACGCCGGCGACAAAGGGCGCAAAGGTGCGGATAATCGGCAGGAAGCGGGCGATGATGATCGTCTTTCCGCCGTGCTTGGAGTAAAATCGTTCCGCACGGATGAGATCATTTTTCCGAAAGAAGATACTCGATTCACGGCTGAAGATTTTTGGGCCAATCCGATGTCCGATCCAGTAATTCACCGTATCACCGAGAATCGCGGCAACCAGCATGACCAGATAGACGAGCCAGACATT
>CAYHTX010000076.1:4783-6101 GCA_964359615.1 uncultured Gammaproteobacteria bacterium
CAGGTACCCGGCGCCGGCAAAGGCTCCGGCAGCGAAGAGAAGGGAGTCGCCGGGAAGAAACGGGGTCACGACGAGACCGGTCTCCATAAACACCACCAGGAAAAGGATGGCGTAGGTCCAACCGCCAAACTCGGCGATCACATACCCGAGGTACTGATCGAGATGAAGAAAAAAGTTGAGAATAGATTGTATCAGCTGCATAGCAGAGTAGAGCAGAGGGAGTATACGCGTCTTCCTTGGAGATTTCAAGGCCGCTATGCTACACTATATGGCATCGAATTAGCTCTAATCCATCTCTATGAAATCTCTCCAAACGTATTTCGAGACGGCCATTGACGAGCGCGCCTCAGACCTTCACCTCGTCGCCGGGGAGAAGCCCATGATTCGCGTAGACGGGGAACTCCGAGATCTCGAAGACAAACCGATCGCCGCCAAGGAGCTCGAGGCGGACATTTTTTCCCTGATCGGCGCTGAACAGAAAAAACGGTTTCAGGAGGAGCTTGAGCTCGATTTTGGCCATGCGCTCGGCGAGGCGCGGTTCCGCGTGAATCTCCACCAGCAGGAGGGGGTGATCGGCCTGTCAGCCCGCGTGATTCCAAAGCAGATTCCGAGTCCAGACGATCTTCGTTTTGAATCAATGCTCCGGCAGTTTCCGAATCTGCTTGACGGACTCGTGCTCGTGGTCGGGCCGACAGGGCATGGCAAATCCACGACGATCGCGTCCATGATCGAGGAGATTAACAAATCGCGGAAGTCGCATATCGTGACGATCGAGGACCCGATTGAATTTCTTTTTGAAGATAAGATGAGTCTGATCGAGCAGCGGGAGATCGGCACTGATACGCGTTCCTTTGCCGCGGCTCTGAAGCACGTGCTTCGGCAAGATCCGAACGTCATTTTGGTCGGTGAAATGCGCGATCCGGAGACGATTGCGACAGTCCTTACGGCTGCGGAAACAGGCCATCTGGTTTTTTCCACGCTCCACACCTCGAGTGCCGCAGAAGCCGTTGAACGTATCGTGGATGTCTTTGACGGGGCGAAGCAGAAACAGATTCTCATCCAGCTCGGGGCGGTGCTGCGCGGCATCGTCGCCCAGCAGCTCGTTCCGACCGTGGACGGCAAACGCGTGGCCGCGCGGGAAATTCTCGTGAACACGCCGGCGGTGGCGAATCTCATTAAAGAAAATAATATCGCCCAGCTCCGGAGTTCCATTCAGACCGGCGCCAAAGAGGGCATGGTGACGATGGAAAACGCGCTGAAAGAGCTTCTCAAAGCCGGTATGATCTCCGAAGAGGTTCTCGAAAAACGATCGGGCAGA
>CAYHTX010000077.1:0-6098 GCA_964359615.1 uncultured Gammaproteobacteria bacterium
TCCCCCCGGACATTACCCAGCTGATCGCGGCAACGGTGCAAAGCAACATCCGAGAACTCGAAGGCGCGCTCAATAAAATTATCGCCTACCACCAACTCAAGAGTCTCAAACCGACGAAAGAAACCGTCAAATCCATCCTCGGGACGCTCGAAACCCAGAGTTTGAAAAAGTCCCTTACCCCGCGGGAGCTGGTGAATGAGGTAGCAAGGTTTTACGATATTTCTCTCGAAGATATTGGCGGAAAAAGCAGGGAAAAGAAGCTCTCTTACCCGCGGCAGATTATCATGTTCCTCCTCCGGAGCGAGCTGAATATGTCATTTCCCGCGATCGGCAACGAGCTCGGCGGGCGCGATCACACGACGGCGATGCATGCGCACACCAAAATCGGCACTGAACTGGAAAACGATCCGAGACTTCGCCAGGAATTTGAACTGATCAAACAACGGCTATATACTGACAGAATCTGAGGATAACCTTTGGATAAACCAAAAAAACGTTCCCGATCCTGTGCACAAAGAAGACGGTTATGCACAGGAAAAAGGAGTGAAAAAAAACCTACCCCCACCTGACCTGTTTTATCCCCGACCCTGCCCACAGGAAATGAAAAAAAAATATCGCTCTATGCTACAGAAAAAATCACTTATCCCCGCCGTCCACTCCCCTACTACTATTACAAGAATATATTATATACATATACCATTACATTGATTGACCGACGATCCGCATATGAAATTTACCTGTACCAAAGAAAATCTGGAGCAAGCGCTCGGTCTCGTGGCGTCGCTCGCCGGTCGACATACCAACCTGCCGATTCTCGCGAATGTGCTCATCCAGGCTTCGGAAGCAAAGATCGAGTGTATCGCGACGAATCTAGAAACCGGTCTCAGGGTCACGGTCCGGGCCAAGGTGGACCGGCCGGGCGCATTCACCGTGCCTGCGAAAACATTCGTCGACTATATTCATCTCCTCCCTGATGAGCAGGTCGTCGTAGACCTCGAAGGAAGTGAGATCAAGATCACCGGCGGAGACTCGGAAACGAAAATTAAAGGCGCGCCGGCGGATGAGTTTCCCATCCTGCCGGAGATCGAGGAGGAGCATGCCTACACCTTGTCATCAAAAATACTCGCCTCTGCCCTCGAAAAGACCGTCATTGCGGCTGCAAAAAACGAAATTCGCCCAGAGCTGTCGGGTGTGTATTTCGGCTTTTTCACTGAACGATACCCTGGACTTCTTCTCGCGGCGACGGATTCGTACCGGTTGGCTGAAGCGCGAGTGCCGGTCGAGCAGGGAAGTGATATGGTGAGTTGTATCGTACCGAGCCGGACAGTGTTCGAGATGATTCGGCTTTTTTCACTTGTGAAAAGCGGCGAGCCGGTCCGTCTCTGGGTGAGCGCCCACCAGATCGCCATCCGCTACGAAAGTTTCGAGCTCACGAGCCGTCTCGTTGACGGAAAATACCCGGATTATGCCCAAATTATTCCGACTGCCGTTAAAACCAGCGCCGTCTTTCCGGTCGATATCATGCGGAATAAAATCAAAGCGGCGAGCATCTTCACAACGACCGGCGTGAATGCCGTGGCGTTTGACGTGAAGGCCGGAGAGAAGACCGTGGCCGTGTCGTCTATGAGCAGTCAGACCGGCGAACATGCGTCCGAGATCGATGCCGAGGTCACTGGCGAAGAAAATTCCATTCTCTTAAATCATCGCTATGTCCTCGACGGACTCTCCCACATGGCGGGCGACGCCGAGCTTCAGATAAATAGCGGTGAAGCGCCCTGCCTCTTTCGCGAGCGAGGGAGCGTAGAGTATGTATATATTGTTATGCCAATCCGGCAGTAAATGCCTGATCAGTGCGAGGTATGCGAGATTTTCTTCACGAACTTACTGGGACGGTAATCGCTGATCGGGGCAACGGACGGATTGTCATTGATTTGCGTTATGCGCCGGACGATGCCGTGTTTCTCTCCCAGGCGGCCTGGTTTGTCGAAACCGTCGAGCGCATTGCGCGTGAAGCCGCCGGACCGATTGATTTTCTTTTTGATCTGTCACACTTTGAGCCGTCGATATGGAACGCGCTCATGCGCGAGCGCTGTCGCCAGATGCTCGAGGAGAGCACGATCGCGCGCCGGATCGCGATTGTCGGCGATGCGATCACGTTCGGTATCGTGTACGTGACGCTCGAATCTCTGAGAGAAAATAAAGAAAAAGTGAAATTTTGCTTCAGTATTCCCGAAGCCAAGACCTGGCTCGGTTGGTAACATTCATCTCGTTCATTCGATCACGACGGTCGCGCTTTCCCCGGCGACCGTCGTGCCGTCTATCGTCTCAATTTCGGTCGTGAGCCGCCACCGGCCGGGCGGGGGCGGGTCGGTCCAGGTGAACGTCAGGTGCGAATCAAAAAGCGCTGAAAAGTCAGTGAGGCTCGCGACCGGTATTTTTTCATCCCCTGTCTCGCGCTCGCGCCAGATCGTCAGGCGTTGTATCCGGTCGAGTTTGGTGGGGTAGAGGAGAAACACGCGCGGAAAATCTTCTCCCGAGAGAGAAAAGTCAGTAGCAGTCCAGGTGACGTAGGCCTCGGCCGCTCCGGCATCGAGCGTAAAAGGAATTTCTTCCAGCCGCCGGTTGCCGAGATCATCTTCGGCCGCGACCGAGAGGGTGTGACTCCCGTTTTCAAGGTCAGCGGCGAAAAACGACAGGGAAAATGGCGGCTCTGCGACCATGGCGGCGAGACGGTCATCAATGCGGTAGATAACCCGGCTGACGCCGCGTGGGGCGCTCACGCTCACTTCGGCAGTGATGATGCGGGACGTGAGCGTGCTGCTCGGCGTCGGCGTTATGACGCTCAACTCAGGGAGAAGTTCAAACGAATGCACATCGTCAAATTCGGTCGGCGGTTCGTCAAACGAGATTTGCCAGGTGGAAGAAGCGGCGCGACTTCTTTCGATCCAGCTTTGCACCCCAGATTCCCAGAGGGCGTACTGTGGGTCGGCGCCCGGGTAGGCCGGTGCCGGGCCGCGCGGATCGTCTTTATTTATATAATGGAGAATATCGTGCGGCGGAACAAAGGTGCGCCTCACGATATAGTCAGGCGGGGTGGAGCTGGTCGCGCGCTTGCCGGTGACGCGGTCGATCTCGAGCGTAATCCCGTCAACACTGCCGCGGAGCTGCGGCTTTTCCGCATCATTCGGCGGTGGCGCCGGGAACTCCTCGATCGGCGTCCCTTCGAGCGTTTCCCGCATAAATTGGTTCCAGATGGTACCGGCGAGTTTGTTGCCGCCGAAGCCGCGCTTCATGGGCTTGGTCGCGCCTTCAGAATTTCCGACCCAGACCCCGGCGGCGAGGCTCGGCGTGTAGCCGACGGTCCAGGCATCGGCGTAGTTATTGGTCGTGCCGGTTTTGGCTGCCACTGGCCGGTCCTTGAGCGTGAGGATGCCGAGGGAGCCGAACGCATAGGCTCGCGCTCCGTCATCATTGAGGACGCTTGAGATGAGCGCCGCAACGTCCGGCGTAAGCACCCGGTCGCCTGGCTCGGTTTTATGCTCCTCGAGGGTATTCCCCTTGGCGTCCTCGACGCGTAAGATGGACACGGTGTCCATCTTTATCCCCTGGTTCGCGAGCACGCCGTACGCTGCCACGTGCTCGAGGAGATGGACTTCTCCGCCGCCGAGAACGAGCGACAGGCCGAAGTCGCCTTTACTCAGGGTCGTGTACCCGAGTCGCTCGGCAAACGCGATCGCGTTTTTTTCGCCGACGAGGTACAGGGTTTTGACTGCCGGGATGTTGAGCGACCCCTGGAGCGCTTTGCGCATCGTGACCAGGCCGTGCTCCTTGAGGTCATAGTTTTTCGGCGCATAGGGTTCAAGGCCGGTTGAAAATTGCGTTTCGACGTCAAAGAGCACCGTGTCCGGCGTATAGCCCTTTTCAAAGGCGGCGGCGTAGACGATCGGCTTAAATGATGACCCGGGTTGCCGGCCGAGACCCTGCACTGCGACGTTGAATTCGCCGTTGATGGATTTGTCAAAAAAATCCCGCGAGCCGACCATGGCGAGGATCTGTCCGCTCCTCGGATCCATCGCGACCAGACTGGCGTTGTTCGCTTCGGCTTCGGCGAAGATTTTTTCCGCGCCCTCGCGAATGGCCTTCTCCGCCAGCTCTTGTTTGTTGAGGTCAAGAGTCGTAATGACCTTGAGTCCACCGGTGTCCACGGTTTTTTCTCCATATGACGCCTCGAGTTGATCTTTCACATACATGACAAAATGCGGGGCGGTGATGGCGACGCGGTTGAAATCCTGCTCGAGCGTCAGCGGTTCGGCCTGGGCCGCCTCTTTTTCTGCTTCTGAAATATAGCCTTCTTCGTACATGCGGCGCAGGACAAAGTTGCGGCGGTTCATGAGCGCCTCGCGATCTTTGAGAAAGGTGCTCGGCGCTTTCGGGAGTCCGGCGAGGGTGGCGGCTTCTTGCAAATGAAGATCAGTCGCCGATTTGTGAAAATAACTTTGGGCCGCGGCCTCGCCCCCGTAGTTGGCCGAGCCGTAGGGTATTTCATTGAAGTAAATCTGGAGAATCTGTTCTTTGGTGTATTTTTGTTCGATCCAGAGGGCGAGGATGATCTCGCGCGCTTTTCGGAGAAATGTCCGTTCATTCGATAAAATGGCGTTTTTGGCGAGCTGCTGGGTGAGCGTTGAGGTTCCGCGAGGCTTGTCCCAGTGAATGAGACCGACGACCGCGGCGCGCAAGATACTGAGCGGCCGGACGCCATGGTGTTCGTAAAAAATTTTATCTTCGGTCGCGATGACGCCGTTTACCAGGTCTTTAGGGAGTTTCTCGAACGGGATGAGAGTTCGTTTTTCATCGGCGTAAATTTCATAGAGAAGGTGGGTACCGGTGCGGTCGTAGATTTTGGTGCTTTGGGCGATTTGCCGGTCCTGGAGACGATCAGGGTTCGGGAGGTCGCGACTGACGAGAATGACCGCCACGATACCGGTCAAAAAGCCGAAAATACCGAGAGTGACTGCGGTTTTTAGAAACACCCGTCGGAAGCGCTGTCTCGACTCTTTTGGTTGTTTTCTCCACTGGCGAAAGGTCCACCGGCTGGCGCGAAACAGGCAGCGAAAAGGGAAAAACAGAAGCAAAAGTCCTTGGCCGAGGATGTTCTGATCACGTTTTTCAGCACTTTGGCGACTGTCCGGTTTTCGGCCGCCTGGTTCCGACCGGAGGCGGGCAATATAGCCGTAGGAGCGGCGCTTCAGGTCATCTGGCATACAAATACTCAGAGGTTGGTTCAAAAATCCTCCCCATTGTAACACCCTCCCTACCCCCTTGACAAAAGCGCCAAAATGTGCTATAGTGTCGGGTCGCAAAACGACACCCCGGAACCCCGGGGTTTTGTGTTCTACACTATGAAAAACCTTATATTTGAGCGGAAAATCAAGCCTCGGGAGCTTCAGAAATACGGAATTTTGGCTTTCCTTAGCCTTATGCTCCTTGTGCCTCAGACCGCGAATGCCGGCTTTAAAGACTTTGTCCTCTCTTTCCTCGGGAATGGTGCGGAGGAAGTTGAGGCCGCCCTTCCGGACGCGCTGAGTTTTCCGGTGGCGGCTGACCAGGAGGCGGTTCGAACCCTGACCGTGGTCGCGACCGCGTATTCGAGTGATCCGAACCAGACGGACGACACTCCGTGCGCGCCAGCCATGTGGCGGTATGACCTGTGTCAGAATTACCTCGATTATGGCGTCGAGGACACCATCGCCGCCAACTTCCTGCCGCTCGGTACTATGGTTCGATTTCCCGAACTCTACGAGGACAAAGTCTTCGTGGTCCGCGACCGGATGAACGCGCGGTATAACTATAGCCAGATCGGGTATTACCGGATTGACTTCTATAAAGTTGAGGCTGGTCTCGAGGGCACGATTGACAATGTTGCCTCAAAACAAGAAGCCGTGCAGTTTGGCGTGAAACGCGGGCTCGCGATGGAAGTGTTACCGTATGTGAAGTAAGCAGTAAAAACTCCCCGCTTCTGCGGGGAGTTTTGTTTTGAGGTACCGGCCGGAATCGAACCGGCGCATAGGAGTTTTGCAGACTCCTGCCTTACCACTTGG
>CAYHTX010000078.1:0-6055 GCA_964359615.1 uncultured Gammaproteobacteria bacterium
TTTGATGTTCCCCATAGTTTTTCTATCTTAGCATACTGTGCGGTTTTTGGGGGGAGGCATAGGCTCCCGAGTGAGCCATTATTAGCAGGCGGCGGCTACCCGTATTTATATCTCTATTAAATACAACTTCTCTCTGTCCAGAGAGTAAATGATAGAGCGCATTATTGTACTCTTTCAAAGTAGGATGAAATATTGAATCACCATCATCTGATTGAATTTCAGCGCCATCAACTTTGATACTCAAAACATAGCCGCCTTCTGTAGCATAACGGAAAAAGCGACTGGTAAAACTATCAGTACCGCGATCTTTGATGTCTTCAACCAACTGATTAAGATTTAAGTGAGGAATGTTAATTGTTAGCATAGGCATTCATCATTGGATCAGTTCGGGTAGGCCGATGTTATTAAACCAGTCGCTGAATCGACAAAACCGCGAATCTGCACTGATCGGCCATTCCGGGTCACTGTGGTTAAAAACTCATCTGGAGCTATAAATTGACCTTGTGATGCCTCAATAATCGCATCCAAAATTGTTTCATCAGACCAATCGTCTGGGAAGAATGTTTTGGGTTTGGAATAAGCGTTGGTTCTAAATATCTTCACTCTTCTTATGCCATTAACATCTGTTCAAATTCCGTATCTTCTGAATAATCAATCTGCTGAAATATTTACAGAGTCTCAACCCAGTAAATATCCACCTGCTCTATGGATTGATACAACCCTTCAGATGACAATTCAAACTTCAGTGAAGTAACTTCTTCTCCAGCGTACTGCGCCGTTATGCCCTTCGGCTCACTAAGGTATTTTTTACCGTTTACAATGATATCCACTTCTCTTTTTGTATCCTTCAACGCGTCTTCAACGGTTGGAGAAACGCAAAATGAATTCGCCATTGGCTCAAAATTTAATACCGCCCCTCTCAACACCCGTAAATTCCACCTCTTTACGTCGCCCCCCAACACCACCGGCTCCAGTGTCGCAAAATCAAATTGTTTTTTCTCCGGTATCATACCCATGACACTTGTATCTGTCAACGTCATTATTTTTTGTTCGTTTCCATCCACCGATATCTTTATGCTGTAAATAATCCCGCTTACACAATCACGCGAATCAATCATAATTAATTTTTGCCCGAAAAAAAATATCACTGCCAACACGGATATGGCCACGCAAATTATAATTACTTTCTGGCCCATCATAGATACATATATTTTACTGCGCAAATTCACGCCTAATGCTATCGAACATTTCATCGAAGGTCACGGTAACATCTTCTCCATAGGAGGCCGTGAGGGATGATAAATTGTTACAAATCGCAGTTGGATCTTCATACGAGAAACGCAAAGTATCCGACAGAAGTACCATCTCTTCTGAATTTTTATTCCATACTGCCCTTGTTGACCCCCTTCTTTGTCCATCAACGTAAAAAAATTCATAATCCTGGTAATAAATATTCGTAGACGGGTCACAAACATACTCCTTCATGTCAGAACCATACTGCCATCTGCCAAATGCATTACCATTCTTTATATACTCATAGATTCTAAATTTCTGTCTATAAGACGCCAGCCGAACGGTATTTTGCCTGGTTGTTCTCTTCTGGATATAATTTGGATCGGCGATATTATCTAAAATCCATTGCGCCATATCTTCCTTATCATAAATATTCAAGAGAAGATTATTGCCGAACACTGCCATTGCGTCCCCTAAAGCAATATCCTCGTTGCTCTCGCCTGAAAAACCAAGGGGGGTAGGGTTTTTGTCGTGCCGTCTATTTCCTGCCAACGCAACCGGAAGTGTGAAACGATACCCTAACTGAAAACCACCAATTGCATGATATGGTTGATTCGAGATACAAATCCTACCGGTTTCCGATGGCTTCCACATGCAGTAATGACTATCGTTATACTTAAATTTAAAACCTGTATCCGACCAAAAGCTCGTAGGAACAAATTGTGAATAGGGCAGCGGTGATTCGTTATAATCTAATACGTTGTCTGTGCCCAAATAAAAAACTGTCAAATCACCGACAAAATCACCATCACTATCTGTTACTAGGGCGACATATTCAGCAACTTTCGCAAATGCCTCGACATCGGATATTTCACCATTTTTTACCTTCTCAAATAATTGTAAACCGAATGATTTATTATTTTCTCTTCGATCTGTAGGGCCATAACCGATTACGCTTACAGTTTCTGATGAAAAGAGATACTGTATCATCTTCCACTCAAACTTCTGCAACAACTCATTTGTCACAGAAGAAAAAAACGGATCACCGATCGGGAAACCGAATCTGCCACCCGTGCCACAACTCCCGTTGGTGCAATTCGTCGAACGGTTGAATTCGGTCGCGATCTCATTCGGCACATAATATGTCTTGTTCCTTCCGCTTGTTTTAACGTATATTTGTCCACCGACAAAATCCTGATACTCGCCCTCTGTACCGGCAAAACTTTCCGCCGCAGCTGTGCGTTCGCTGGTTGGAAAGCCAAGTTTGGCCAGGACAAAATTGGCTCCACCGCACCATGGGTTATTTGGCGCGCACCAGAAGGTTTGCGGATCACCATAATGGGGCGCTGTCAATTTTTCTAACACGGTACCATAGGCCACATGCCCTTCGCCCTGCGCATTCGTTGGCTCATAAAAAGCGAGTAAGCGATTGTGCGCGATATCGTGCCTCCCGCCCTGCTCGTAGGTTCCGACGATTGGGTTGAACTCAAACTCATCATTTTTCACCTCGACAAAAGCGAGGCTGGCAGTTTCTATGGCAGACCGGAGCATTGCCTTTGCGGATGAGCCATATACCCAATAGTCATAATTTCCCGGGCTATAAAATTTGCTGGCATTGGCCGCGAGAATGTAGCTATGTGGAATATTGCCGAACGTGAGACTGCCTTCGGCGCATGGGAAGCCATACGTTGACAGCCAATCTGCCCGGGCGACCAGTTCGTTATGCCGCGCTTCTGACAATCGGCATACGATCCCGCTAGCGCTGCGATTATCTTGGTAGGTAATTTTATCGCCGTTTGCTAGGGCAGAAAAAAAGGTCATGAGAAAACCGTCTTCGTTAAAATAGTTGCCCAGGCCAAACTGCGCAGTGCTATACCCCCCATTCGCCCCGGTCTGTTCCCCGATGGCGTAGGTGCCGGTCCAGTCCGTGGAAAGCGAGAGGTAAAGCACGCCGGTGAATGAACCGAGGGTAACTGGCTGGTTTGGGGTGATCACGGTGTGGTTCCGGTCGCGGATGTCGGCGATGAGGTTGTCTTTCGTGTTTTGGGACAGATTAAGGCCGTTCACGAGTGTGGCATAATCAGGCGTGGACTGGGTCAAGGTGTAGACCGTGTAGGTGCCGGGATTTTGGTAGGCGTACCGGAGACCCTTGACCGTGGAAATGGATTCGAGGCCGGCAATGTCTTCGAAAATTTTTGATTCATTGAGGGACGATTCCAGTCCCCAGACGCGGCGATAGGTTTCGCGGTGCGTGGCGTAATTACCGGTGTTTGAGTAATCGTTAATGTGGCCGGCGGCGTCGAGCGTCAAGCCCTTGAAATCAAAGGTGCTGGCCGTGCCGTTCACGCGATTCAAGATGCGATTTTGGGTCACGACCGCACGGGCGAAGACAATATGAGATTCATGATTAAGTGATTGTCCGACCGTGTCTTTGGCCGCCTGCAAACGCAACAGGTACTCGCGCGCCAGTTCGGGCGGACCGGAAATCAATTTCTTTTCATTGGTATCAAGCGCTGGATTTGCGACCACTCGCGACAGGCTCATAAAAATCCCCTCGCTGTTGCCGGCCGTGGAAAACTTGTCATTTTCGGACAATACTGGGTCAACCGATGACCGCCAGGACTGGGTTGCCAGAATCGGCAGGGTGTAGGTAAAGCGAGTGATAAGCGCCTCGCCGATCGCGAGAGTGTTTGCGGTCGTTCGTTCGTCGCTTTGACTCTCTGTTGAAAGATACGGGGTAATGTTCACGAGCGTGGGCGGAGTTTGGTGGATGCCGCCGTAGGCTTCGATCACTGCCTCGTCTGCCTCGGTCGCGCCCCGGTACGAGAGCGACAGCGGCACATTGTCTATGGCACTGCCAGGCCACATTGCCGATAGCACGACATCGGCCGGCGTTTGCTCGCGGACAACGCTAACGGTAATTTGATGGCGCCGCTCCTCGGGGAGCGCTGACCAGACTTCGATCGGGAAGATGTAGCCGCCCACCTCGCCCTCGACTGCCAGGTACGGCAAACGTGACGGCAGAGCGTTCAGACGCTGTTCAGAAAAAGCTTTCGTGCTTAAGTGATTATTGATGTCCTGTCCGGTCAACGCCAATAGATCGCTCCGATATTTTTCCAGCGGCGTTTCGGCTCCGGTATATGATGACAAATATGAATTTGAAAAATTAGCTGGATTCCAACTTGCTCCTGCCAAATCCGCCACCACGGTTTCGTCGGTGCGCGTTATTGGTTTCACCAAAATTTCCATTGGTATCCATTGAAGTTTGGTGTCCAAACTATCCGCGGGGGACAGTCCACGAAGTGTGCTTCTGACCTCGTCGGTCGTGGCCGCGTCTGCGAATGAAATCGTGTTCGATAGGTTGCCGCTCCTCTCGTCGTACTGGATAAACGCCTCGGGGTAGGTCCACTCGAGAGCCAAATTGGTTTCAGCCGAAAAATCGTATGTATCTATGTCTACGTCGCCCGGGTTGGCGACAGACAAAACAAACACCGGCACTTTGCCGAACCCGAGGGCCAGAAAAACGGTTCTCGTTTCGTCAACGCCGAGCATGGACTGAAGCGACTGCGTTGATATGATGGCGATCGCTTTTTTGTACCGCGCCGGAATCCCGGCCGAGCGAAGAAGGGCGATGGCTAAGGACGCGCTATCAGTATCATTGCACAGCCGGTCGCGCAAACAGCCCACACTCCCCTTTTTGGCGCCATAGTACGGTTCGTAGCGGATATTGTTGCGCAAAAAATTAAAAATCTCCACCGGATTATTGTTTAATTCTCTGGCCAAATCTTCAATTTCCGGTGTCACCACGACTTCGGCTCCGTCGGCCTGCGTGTCGGCAAGGGTTGGGAACACCGAATCATCGAGGGCAAAGGCGGACGGAATGGCTAAAATATTTTTCGCGCGGCTAAAAAGTCCTGTCCGGCGAGAGATTCGGAGTGGCGCGAAGCTGGGTACGAACGAAGCCGGTACTCGGATCTCCGCTTCATCGCCAAATCCGAACGTTGCCGGTTTTGGCGGTAGGCGAAAGGCTTCGGCTTCTGGCGCCAGACTCTCGATAGTTGGTCGGGTGCTGTCTTTGCCCAAAAGATCTCCGACAAAATCCCCCAGACGCTCGCGCCAGTTTGGCTCACGAGCTCCGCGCGCTGTGAGCTGGTCGGCGATAAACTGGAGATAAACGCGAGACTTATCAGAATCTAAACCGAGCTTATCCAGCCGTTCTCGCTCACTCTCAAAAAGAAACCGCAAATCGGAGACTAATTCTGGATCAGACTCGGTGGAATACAATCGTCGCATGACCGCACTGTACGATCGATCGCGCGCTGGAACCGCCGGCTCTGCTACGACTGGCGCAATCTCGGGAACTGCGGGCGGTGCTTCAATTATTGGCGCTGATTCAATAGGAAGTTCAACCGGAGCAGGTTCTAGCACAGGCTCTAGTTCGGTTGGCGCTATGAGTGGCTCTGGCGTAATTTCTAACTTGGAAGGAATTTCTGGCACTAGCTCCAAAGGCAAAGGTGTCGGAACAGTTTCAATCTGGTCAGTTTCTGACATGGGCTTCTCCTCTACGGCTGGCACTGCTTCTTCTGCCAATTGACCGCTTGCCACCGGCTCGGGAGAAACGTCTTCAAGCGCCAAAACCGGCGCGATCGGCTGAATGATAAACAAGCAGGCGAGGAAAAAAATGGCAAGGCGTTTCATAGTGGAGCGGATAGATTAAAAAGAAATTTCCGGCGCCGGGCCGACAGAAAAATTCGTATTCACCAATAACCACGGAATCGTAATCACGCCATTCTCCTCGAGCTGGAAGGAGAGGTCGTTGTCG
>CAYHTX010000079.1:0-5992 GCA_964359615.1 uncultured Gammaproteobacteria bacterium
GCTCGGAAAATCAACCACAAAAAAAGACATTGAATATGTCATGAAGTATTTGCCGGAAATCGTGGCCGAGTTAAGGCGGGTACGGGCGTGAAGGGATGCATCACTCAATTCGCGTATCCTGCGTGAAGCTACCACAAAAAAAAGGATTATGTCAACGATAAAGGAAAAAACAAAACAATCTGCTAGGACCAATACGCTGCCATTTCAGATGGATAAGTCGCTTTATGAAGAGGCTAATCTTGACCATTCGTCATATAAAGCAAAGCCAGGCCTTACAGAAGCGGTGATCCGTGAAATTTCCAAGCAAAAAAATGAACCAGATTGGATGCTTGCGAAGCGCCTTAAAGCTTTTGCACTTTTTTCGCAGACACCGCTCCCAACTTGGGGACCGGATCTCACCAAACTCAACCTCGACGAGATTGTGTATTTTGTCCGTCCTGGAACAGAAGAAAAAACCAGTTGGGACGATGTGCCGGAAGATATCCGAAAAACTTTTGATCGCCTCGGTATTCCCGAAGCCGAGAAAACGGTACTCGCGGGAGTCGGCGCGCAGTACGACAGCGACGTCGTGTACCACAACATTCAAGAAAATCTCAAAAGACAAGGCGTGGTTTTTGAAAACATGGATGTAGCAGTGCAAAAATATCCGGAGATGGTCGAGAAATATTTTATGACCCAGTGCGTGCCGATCAATGATCATAAATTCGTCATGCTCCACGCGGCCGTCTGGAGCGGCGGCACGTTTATTTATGTGCCAAAGGGAGTCAAAGTCGAACTCCCGCTCCAGGCGTACTTCCGCATGAATGCTGAGCGCGGCGGACAATTTGAACACACGCTCATCATCGTTGACGAAGGCGCTGAGGTGCAATACATCGAAGGTTGCAGTGCGCCAAAGTACAATAAAAGCTCGCTCCATGCCGGCTGTGTCGAAATTTTTGTGCATAAAAACGCTCGGGCAAGATATTTCTCGATCGAAAACTGGTCAAAAAATACCTACAACCTCAACACGAAACGCGCGCTCGTGGATGAGGACGGCACTGTTGAATGGATTAATGGCAATATGGGAAGTGGTGTCACTATGCTCTACCCCTGTTCGGTGCTTCGCGGTACACGCGCGCGTTCAGATAGTCTCGGCATCGCCTTTGCCGGGCCAGGACAAAATCAAGATACTGGTTCCAAGGCTATTCACGCCGCGCCGGAGACGAAATCAACGATCCGCGCGAAATCAATCTCGGTCGGCGGGGGAGTGTCCACCTATCGCGGGCTGGTCAAAGTCACGAAAAAAGCCGACTGGTCGGATGTGGCCGTCACGTGTGATGCGCTTATCCTCGACGACGCGTCAGTCTCGAATACCTACCCGGATATGAAAATTGATAACCACCTCGTCAATATCGCGCATGAAGCGCGGGTCGGGAAAATCGGCGATGATGAGATTTTTTATCTGATGGGCCGCGGCATGAGCGAGGAGCAGGCGACGCAGATGGTGGTGTCGGGATTTATCGAGCCGATCGTGAAGGCGCTGCCGCTCGAATACGCACTCGAGCTCAATAAACTTATTGAACTCGAAATGGATAATGCTGTGGGTTGATATGGTTGGTACTTCTCCCCCTATAAGGGGGAGCGAGAGGGGGTCGTCGAAGCGAAAGGGTTCGGGTTATACAAAAGACTTTTAAAAAAGAGTATTCTCTCGCTAAAAGACCCCACCTAAACTCCCATCAAAGGGGAGGAGGAAAGAAAGTATGATGACCATAGAGCAACAGAAAATTATTCGATTAAAAGGAAACGAGACCCAAAAGTTGCTCGTTGTTTGCAGTGGCAGTGAGAAGCGGGAGCTCACGATTGAGCTTGCGGGTGTGGGCGCCGCCGTGCAAGTTTACGGATTATTTTTTGGAACAGATTCTGATATCATAGAGCTGTCTGTCGCTGTCACTCATGCCGTACCGCATACGACCTCCGAGATCCTCCTCATTGGCGCTCTTGCGGGAAGGGCTGAGGCGTCGGTAAAGGGGAGTATCGTGATTGCTCCAGGCGCGGAGAAATCTGATGGCCGGGAAGAGATAAAGACTTTGCTTTTATCGCCCGAGGCCAGGATTCGTACTATTCCGGAACTCAAGATTTTGAATAACGACGTAAAGTGTTCCCATGCGGTCGCAACGACCCACATTGACGAAGAAAAGAAATTTTATTTGGAGTCGCGGGGCATGAACGAAGCGGAGGCGGTGCAGGCGGTCATAGCGGGGCATTTCGCCCTGCTTCTTGATCGAGCCGCGGATGAAGGCCTACGCACTGACATTGTTAAAAAAATTAATTCTTTATTTTAAGTCTTTCTATGAGCCAGCAACTGCACTTTCGCGAATCAACATTTCAGCCGCGCCACATGTTCACGTTTCTCGGATCGCAGATTATTCCATTTATTATTCTCTTCACGCTCTATGCCCTGGGCAGGATCACCGTGAATCTGTTTATTGTGAGTGAGCTGATTCTTGGTTCTCTAGGGTTCACGTACTTCATTGTAATGACGCGCAAGCACACAAGGCAAGTCATGGTGCGTCTTTCTGATCGCTCCATCGAGATTCAGTCCATGCAGGCCCCAGGCGGCGTAGAACAAATTGTTAAATCAGATGTGAGCGATATTCAGGTCATGAGCGCCCCGGCACCGCGCCAGCCAGAGCCGGTCCTCTACATGGTACATTTCAAGGTCCGTGGCACAGCGCGGCGATTTCAGACGAAAGAGAAAGAGGCGGCTGTGAGTTTTCAGGAGGATGGGAAACGGTTTGGGTATCCAGTGACAAAGGAAGTCGCGGTTTAGAAATACTCCCTATGGATAGAGGCTATGAACATTCATTCAGAGTGACTGGCGGCAAAAGTACCGCCGCGGATTTCATTCTATTTTGGATTTTACCGACGGCGGTTATGGCGTACCTATTTTATTTTTGGACGTCGGTTCACAATTTTTTTGGATTTCTTGTCGAAGGGAGTACCTACCTCACGTCATCGCTGAGGGAACGACGGTTTTTCTTTTTTCTCGCTATTTATCTTTTTACTCCCTCAGTCGTCCTGTTCTTCTTGAGCAGAAAAAGAACCATGAGCATTTCGCCTCACGACATTGTTGAAAGACGTATGTTTGGTCGGAAGTATAGTTACAAAAAGAGCGACATAGAAAAAATACTCTTTCGATTTCAGTCAGAGACCAATCAATTTCTTGGCATCCGCCTCAAGCGAGGACAAAATGCCGACATTTACTTCGATTTCTCTAAGAACGTGGCAGAAAAAACTGTGAGGGATATATTCGATCGTTTCAGCTACCCGGTCGCCGCCGAGAGGGAAATGATTCGCTACACGCAGGAAATAACACCGGATGAGGATCGAGCCTATGATCTGATGGCATATATCATGATCGGCGCGCTTTTGACTTTGAGCGCCGCAATAATAACCGCGATTATATGGGCCAACGGTCGGACGCAATAAAAAAGGATTTCCCCATTTTTGCAGCGTATCCTAAGCTCGTCTATCTTGATAATGCCTCGACAACCCAAACGCCGCAGGTGGTGCTGGACGCAATGAATAATTATTACACGAAATACCGTGCGAACATCCATCGTGGCGTATACAAACTGAGTGGCGAGGCGACGGAAATGTACGAGGGAGCGCGGCAGGTCGCGGCGGATTTTTTGGGCGCACGGTTTGAGGAAATTGTGTTTACATCTGGAGCGACACAGGGGCTGAATATGCTGGCGCAGTCATTATGCAGCCAAATCTGGGTAGGCTCGCCCGGCGAAACTCCGAGAGTGAAGCCGGGGGATAATGTGGTCCTCTCCAGAATGGAGCACCACGCCAATCTCATACCATGGGTTGAGATGAGTCGGCGCTATGGGTTTGAGGTGCGGTGGATTGAATTGACTTCAGATTTCAGACTTCAGACGTCAGACTTGCCGATCGACGAGCAAACAAAAATTGTTTCCTTTACCCTCGTTTCGAACACTCTTGGCACAATCAATCCGGCAAAAGAAATTATTGCACGCGCAAAAAAAGTCGGCGCCACAACGATTGTTGATGCGGCACAGGCCGTGGCGCATATGCTGATTGATGTGAGAAGGCTTGACGTAGATTTCCTCGTCTTCTCGGGCCATAAAATGTATGGGCCAACAGGCATCGGCGTTTTGTATGGGAAAAAGGAGCGTCTCGAGATGATAGACCCGGCGTTTTTTGGCGGGGACATGATTAAAGAGGTGACATTCGAAAAAGCCACATGGAACGATTTTCCCTGGAAATTTGAAGCCGGGACGCCGAATATCGCCGGCGCGATTGGGCTTGCAGCGGCGATTCAGTATCTAGAGCGCATTGGTTGGCAGGACATTCTCGAGCATGAAGCTGGAATACTGATCTACACGCTTCAGGAGTTACAAAAGATTGAGGGTTTAAACATGATTGGTCCGTCATTCGATTTCTCCCCCTATCAGGGGGAGCGAGGGGGGGTCTTCGAAGCCACTCAAATAAGTGCTAAGAAAGAACTTCTGGAAAACCTAGCTCAGGGAATTAAAAGACCTCACCTAACCTCCCCTCATAGGGGAGGAACGCTCAATCGCGTTGGAGTCATATCATTTACTCTTGACCGTGTGCATCCGCACGACATTGCCTCTATTCTCGATACCGAGTACAATATCGCGGTTCGCGCCGGGCACCACTGCACCATGCCGCTTATGCAGTATCTCGGCATTCACGGGACGACGCGGGCGTCCTTTGGAATTTATTCTTCCAAAGAAGATGTCGACCGACTTTGTAACGGAATCAGAGAAGCCAAAAAAATTTTTATATGAATGAAGACATCTACAAAGAAATTATTCTCGAGCTCAACCGCCATCCGCTCAATAAAAAGGTGCTGGCAGAGTTTGACGTCGAAGCGCGGGAATTTAATCCGGTCTGCGGCGACGATCTCACGGTCAGGATAAAATTTGATGAAGCGGGCAGGGTCGCCGACATCGGCTACACCGGGGTTGGCTGCGCGATTTCGACAGCCGCCGCGTCGGTCGTTACCGATGAAATCAAACGAAAAGATAGAGAGCAAATGGCAGGAATGGATTTGCAGGCGGTTATGAATTTACTGGGCATTCAAATCATCCCAACGCGTGTTCCCTGCGCGCTCCTCGGACTCAAAGCCATTCAGCGCGCCATTCATACTACATAATTTATCTCATATGTCTATAGAACAAGGACCATCGGCCAGCCACGACAAGAAAAAGAGGACAATCCGAAACGTCGGCGTCGGACTCGGCACTGCGGCCGCCATCGGACTCGGAGCGGCGCTCCTATCGCGAGAAGAGTCTGCGCCGCCCCAACAGGCCGCAGTTGATGCAGGCAAAGTGCCAGAGCCGCCGAGACAATCGACCGAATCGAGCACGCGAGCTGGCGCTCGTAAGACGCCCCCTGAACTTGATGGCGTAACTTTTATTGACCGCGCTGAGGAAAAACGTCTCCAGGCCGAAAGCGCCATGTGCGGCGAGGCGATTGAGCATATCAAAGGTGAACTCAGGAGCCTTGGGTTTGTGATGAGAGAAGCCGCGACAGACACGGAACCGGTGACGGCATTTATTGCGATCCACCGGGCGGACAATGACTCGTTGGTTGCTCGGGCGGTACCAGATATCCGAAAACGAAATTTCCAAATCACCTTTATAGAGCCGTCGAAACTCATCGGGAGCGCTGGCGGCGGGTATGGTGAAGGAGTCCGTGTGTACGACATTCGTGAAAACGAAATACCGAAGCAGATGCAACGCTACGCAGAATGGATGGAGGGGGTGCAAAAATATATGGGTGAGCTTCCTGGCAGTGAACTTTCGGAAGATGGCTTACCCATGTATCCGATGGACTGGGGGTCAGTACGCATGAAACAGCAGGAGCTTAATCCATTTAAATAGGTATGAGTCTCGAGATACACAATATTCATGTGCGCGCCGGAGACAAACTGATTGTGAGCGGCATTTCGCTTGAGGTG
>CAYHTX010000080.1:0-5840 GCA_964359615.1 uncultured Gammaproteobacteria bacterium
AACATCTTTTTCAACACGTTTCACTCGCTCCCCCATGAAGGTAAGCTCATCGTCTTTTTTTCTGGTTAATTGCAGAACCTCTTGCAAGGCATCCATCATGACATCTTGTTTCTCGACAACAGCGTCTAGTTTTTCTTCAATACGATCAAGCCGTTCGGTATGACCGATGACCGTCAGCGCTATAACATTTATCTGTTCTTCATGTGCTTCTACCTTTTTGTTCAGGTTATCTGGCATATGAGCGGAGTATACTGCCTATGAAATAGGCCTGTCAACTCACTGACAAAGACATTGATGGCGGTATTAAGGTATGTTAGGATACACGAGTCGTTTATTTTGACTCGCACATATGAAGGAGGGGGCGTTTCTTTTTAGGAAGAGCATGATCGCGGCTCTTTTTATTATTCCTTTTTTCTTTTTCATACCGGCCCGTGCCGAGGCAGCCACCACCATTCCAGTCGCGAATTCGATTGCTAGTCCAACAACTTGGACCCTCTCCGGCAGTCCATATTTCGTCCAGGGTCTGGGACAGCTCTCAGTTACCGGCGTCCTCACGATCGAGCCGTGTGTAGTCGTGAAATTTGATTCGATCCGTTCAAACGGGCGGTGGAGCGGACTCTGGGTGCGGTCGGGCGGGAGTCTGGTCGCACACGGCACAGAAGATCAGCCGATTATTTTTACCTCTATTCACGATGACGTTGGTGGCGATACCAATAATAATGGTGTGGTGAGCGTGCCAACCCGCGGCGATTGGTACGGGATAAAGCTCGACGGCGACGCATCGGATATTTCACATGCAGAGGTGCGATACGCCGGCAATAGTTTCTTTGCCGGTTTTTCGATCTTGGGCGGGGTGGAGATTCGGGGTGGGAGTCGCGCTCGGGTCACCGACACCGTGATTTCCGACAATCGCGCCAATGGGCTGGCGGTCATTGAACCGGCCGAGCCGACGCTCGAGCGTCTCACGATTGAAGAGAATGGCGGGTTTGGAGCGTATACCACTCTGTCATCCGGCAGTGTGATCGTGCGGGATAGTGTAGTCCGAAATAACGAAGACGGTGCCATCCGCATGCGGCCGGATAATGCACTCCTCTTTGAGGATACAGAATTTATCGGCAACACGCCGCAGATCGTAGACATCAACAACGGCACCGATACGATTTTTCATGACACGCGCTGGCAATACCTCGAGGGACTGACCTATGTGGATGATGGCAATGGGCGATTGTTTGTGGCAGATGGCACCACGCTCACGATAGATCCTGGAGTCAACATAAAAATGTATCCGACGCGGGGGCTGTATGTGGAAGGGGAACTGGTGGCCGAGGGGACAGAGGAGCGGCCGATCGTGTTTACGTCGTATCGGGATGATAGCGTGGGAGGTGATACAAACCTGGATGGCGACCCTTCGTTTGGCTCAGGGTCTCCGCTCGCCGCGGCGGGCGGAGACTGGGGCGGCATCTACCTCGATCACGCATCGAGTTCGTTATCCTACGTCACGTTCCGGTACGGCGGCACATTTCTCGATGATTGGGGTGGACTTCTGTATGACTTTGATGTGCCGCATCTCATCCACGCCGAAGCATCGGCTGTATCCATGCGCGAAGTTACGCTCGAGCACGCGAGCCATACGGCGGTTTTTGTAGACCGTGACAGCTCATTGGATTTCGATCGTTCTCGCATTCACGCGGCCGAGCGCGGGATTGATATCACTGCGGACGTTCCCTTAGAAATGCACAACAATTCATTCACGAGTACCACTATCTCTGCCCTCCACAATCGCGGCACGGCCGAGATCGATGCCCGCCGTAACTGGTGGGGCGATGACTCAGGGCCGTCTCCGGCTGGGCGCGGCGGAACAGTCCTCGGAAATGTTTTGTACGACCCCTGGATCGGAGTCAGGGATCCGGTGATTTTGGTGCCGGGGATTACTGGTACACATCTATGGGATGGGAGTGATCTGATATGGCCAAATGCCGGACGCATGCTTTTTGACATTGGCGATGACTTTTTGGACGTACTTTCGATGGATGAGGAGGGGAAATCTGTAAATAATACGGTAGTGACTGGGGATATTGTGAGATCGATTGGTATATCACAAAGTTTATCTCTACATTTTTTTGATCTTCTTGTTGATTTATTTCAGAGTCACGGTTATCAAGAGGACTCAGACCTATTTGTCTTCCCCTATGATTGGAGATTGGGTGTTGAAGCAAACAGCATAGCATTAAGAAACAAAATCCAGACAGTGCTGAATCAAACTGGCGCTGATAAGGTCGACCTGGTGACTCACATCATGGGCGGACTGGTTGCCAAACAATACATGCTCGACGACGGGGGCGGTAGTGTTGATACGCTTGTTTTTGTCGGAACGCCGCATCTCGGCGCGCCAAAAGCGGCAAAAATACTTTTGTTTGGCGATAATCTGGAAATTCCGGTATTAAGTGCGGCTGGGATCAAGAAAATTAGCCGGAATATGTTATCTGTTTATCAGTTGTTACCAAGCTTGGCATATTTTCGCTCTCTCGGGAGTTACCTGTATGATTATACGGAACCGGTCGCGGCGCGAGATTATGAGGATACTGCGGATTATTTTTCTTTCAATAATCTGAATACCCGGCATGTAAATGCGGCGGCATCGTTCCATACTGCGGCCCTGGATGATTTTATCATCCCGAACGGGGTGAACGTCTTCAATATCTCAGGTTGCGACAGGGCGACGCTCGGGAGCATCATTCGACGAAATATCAATCCCTATGCCTCAGGGGAATATTCTACGCCGGATGTCGAAGAGTACATGATCGGGTATGTCTCGGGAGACGGCACCGTTCCGCTCATGAGTTCTGATGCTTTAAACATTCCGCGACAAAATCGTTTTTTCACCTCAGCCACCGAGCATGGCCGCATGCCCAGTCAGGAGGGGATCAGAGATGTTATTTTGGATCTCGTGCGGCATCCGCATAGGAGTCCGACTCTTCCGGACTCAGTCTTTGGGACGCGAGATTTCTGTTCTCTATATGGAAGGGAAATTAGCGTACATAGTCCGGTTGATATTCATATCTACGACTCCGCAGGGAATCATGTGGGACCAGTACCTGATGGAACAATAGATAAAAATATCCCAGGCGTTACCTATGACGATTTGGCTCAGAATAAATTTGTCTTTCTTCCCCTCGGGAGTGAACCATATCGCATTGAACTTGAGGCCACCGCCACCGGGACGTTCAATCTGCGTGTGGCGGAGATCGAAAGCGGCGAGCCGATCCGGACTTCATACTATAACTCAGTGCCGATTACGAATGATAGTTATGCCAGAGTTGAGCTCAGCGCAGGGTCTGCAGATGACGCCGACGATGCGGTGAGTTTATTATTGGATTATGAAGGTGATAACAGCTATACTACTGTTCCAGTAAGCGCCATTCTTGACGCGTCAGCCTCAAGTGATGGCGTGAAGCCTGAAACGGATATTTTGTCTCGGTCTCCTGACAGCGACGATGTTGCTGGACGATGGACAAGGGGGCCGGTATATGTGAGTTTCGTCGCCACGGATGATGACGCTGGTCTTCTTTGGACAGAGTACAGTCGTGATAACGGGGTGACATGGCAAATTTACACAGGCGAATTTGCGGTAGAGGAAGAAGGTGTCACGCTTTTATATCGCTCTATCGACCGAGCGGGAAATTTGGAAGAGGCAAAATCTGCAGAAGTAAAAATCGATCTTACGCCCCCAGAAGTCGAAGTTTCTTTTGACAGCCAAACAAGAAGTTTTCATTTTGCGGGTATTGATATGAGCAGTTCATCAGTGGCTGTCCTGATCGCCACCAACACGGCTATGATTTCCGATGAAGCCGGAAACTCAACCGAACTCGGCTTCACGGACGTCTTAAACACGAACGGTATGGGTTATTTTACTCGAACACTTCGGATTACTGGCATGCGAAAGAATGACGGCGAATGGCAGACACCGGAGCGGAACCAGATTTTTGTGCAGTGGGACACGCATCATCGTACCGGCGCGCTCCGCTGGACACAGGCAGCCCTTCAGGTGAAGAACGGTTTTTATATTATTGGAAAATATGATGTAGCAAAAAATGAGACAATTATTTGGGAGAAGAATAATGATGGAGTGAGAGAGGAAGTTTCAAGAATCAATGGGGCGGTATTGCCTAAGTTGCAAATTCAAAATTTGACTTTTAACTATTTGGGGTATGAATAATAGTGCAAAAAATTTTGTTATTTGGTCCAGTGGGATTTTTATACCGGAGCTAATAGTTGAACTGTTTAATATATATTCAAAAAGTGAGATCGGTATACCTCTACAATATGGTAGAAGTTTTATGATTATGCTGGTAAGTATTTATATTGTTGTTACAAATGTTTTTTATCTAAAAAAAAATGCCATTAGTAAATTTTCTGGCACATTCTTTATCCTGCTATCAATCTTTTCCTTCGTCTACGCTGCTTTAATGCTATGGCTTCAATATAGTCTTCGTAATGGCTTTGGTTTTTAGAGGGTGGGACTGGGCATAAAAGTAAAAAAAATTTAGAGAGATTCTGGGTGGATCAATTTAAGTTCTGTAAACGATTTTGTTTCCAATGTGAACGAAATACTCGAGCGATCCTGATTCAGCTACGGCTTCTGAGCAGTAAGAGGTTGCTGCGAAAAATTGGCGTATTGCCGAGGGTATATTTTGATGAGATCAGGGCGAGAATGAAAAATATGATATAAAAAAACGATCACCACCTTTGTGGGGTGGAGATCTCGGAGCTCCCCCACAAGGGGAGCCGTTGTATTTTTAGTATACTCGCTGATAGTCTGCTTGTCAACTCTCCGTTCTCTGTCCCGCTTTATCTGCCCTTGTTTGGTTTTGGGGCATCTCTGTCCGGACGCCGCACATACTAGCAAACTACCTACCCATATCCCCACCCACCACGCTACTTCTACGCCCCGAATCGTGGTATACTGTCCCCATAGCAATTCATGGCTTTTTCATGTCCAGATTTTCTTGGCGCTTCCCGAAAGCGCGGCATCTGTGGCGGAGTCCGGCGTACCGTGGAGTGATACTCATCGTTTTTTTTGCGACGCTCGGCGTTCTCCTCCTGCCGTTTGGCAATGCCGCCCACGCCGAGCTCTAGTCATCGAACTTCATCAACGTCGGAAACGGCCTCATTTGGGGCGTGGCGCAGATGCTCCTTCTCATCGCTAGCCTGTTTCTCAAGATGACGGTGTTTTTCCTCCGTCTCCTCATGGAACTCGCGGCATATAACGGCTACATTGATTCGCCACCGGTCATCGTGGGGTGGTATATGATTCGTGACGTCGCGAACATGTTTTTCGTGGTCGCGCTCCTCGCCATCGCCTTCGGCACCATCCTCGGCCTCGAAAATTACGAATGGAAAAAAACCCTCGCGAAGCTTATCCTCGCGGCCATTTTTATCAACTTTAGCCGGCTCATCTGCCAACTCCTTATTGATGCGGCGCATGTCTTTACCATCACCTTCCTCGACGCAGTCCGCGGCGCGGCCGGCGGCAACGTGATCGCCATGCTGAAACTCGAGAAGATTCTGCAGATGACGCAGACTAGTCCAACGGCAGCCGATTTTGGAAAATTTATAGCACAGAACGAAATCAGGCTTGATCTCCTCGGCGCCGGAGTTTTCGCGTTCGTCTTTTCTCTCGTCGCCATGGTCGCGATCGGCTCATACGCCATCGTCATGGCGATCCGGGTCGTGGTCCTCTGGATCCTTATCATTCTGTCGCCGATCGCGTTCATTTTGCAGACCTTGCCTGGTCCGGCGAAAAATTACGCGCAGGAGTACTGGCAGGAATTTACGAAATA
>CAYHTX010000081.1:0-5793 GCA_964359615.1 uncultured Gammaproteobacteria bacterium
TTGCGCCGCCAACCAAAAAGTCGGTCAATTTTCTGAAAGTCAGATTTTGGTGCGCGGGAGAGGACTTGAACCTCCAAGGGCTTGCGCCCGCTGGCACCTCAAGCCAGTCTGTTTACCATTTCAGCACCCGCGCTTATTTTTTGCAAAATTTAGGCAATTTCTGCATGCTGTTGATTGACTGATAATGCATTCTCAATTTTAAGTCTCTTACGTGCCAGGCACAGAACCGTATCATCATAGTATAATTTCCGAAAAAGTGCAACCGATGCTTCTTTTCCATATTTCAACTGAAATAGGACATCGTTTTTAGATTGACTAATATAACCAGGAATACCTATAAGTTCAGCGACTCTCCGCCGAATCCAATCAATATGTTTCTGACTTGCTGAAGCAAATGTCGTATAAAACATGAAGCTCGATTTCCAACGTTTATCCCAATAGGAGTAAAAAGAGCCATCCCCGTCTAGGTGGCCACGCAAAAAATCTTTCATGTAGTCTGATGGGATACGGATCTCTCCGAGTACTTTCGATTTGTTTGGCATGAGGCCAATGGTAAGAAGGAATCGGTAAAACCGTACATCGCCGAATTGAACCACAAAGCAGTTTTTCTTCTTTGTGAACCCGCTTGATTTGATGCGCACCTTATTTGCCAGTCCAAAGCACTTCTGGAAGTTATCGATCATCTCTTGCTCTCTCGAAACGAATAGAATATGTCGTCCGTCGCTCGAAAGACAACCATCGGTAGTGAGCAAACCTATTCCGTAGGCAAATTCTGATGTCCACTCAATATGAACTTTCTCCAGTGGTTTCATACAGAATAGAATAAAACCAGGCACGCCTCACGTTAAAACCGCCGCTCCTTCCCCACCACCATCTCAATCTTTTTCTTGGCCAATCGGATCGTGATTTTTGTTTCTTTTGAAACTCGTCCGTCGGCTTCGACGGGAAACGGCTTGTCTCCGGTCACCACCATCTCTTCAAAAGGGAATACGCTTGGCTCCTCATACTTCTCCCGCCAGATGCCTTTCCCGACCATGGGGCGCAAAAACGCTTCGAGCTTGCCATCCTGGGGATGGATGACATACTCTTTCTTGCCATGATCCTTCCAGGTAAATGGCTGGAGGTTGCACACCACGAGTTCCATCTTGCCATGCCGAGCGGAGACCGTGAACTTTTCATCGTATTGTATGCGGATCACGCTCGGCGGGATGTGGAGCTGCGAAATAAAGTAACGATTATTGAACCACCCGACGTCGAGCTTGACTTTCCGCCGCCGCGATAAGACTTCACAGCCTTCCATCCCGACGGGAATCCCGAGAACTTTGGCAATGGAATTCGCTTCGCCAACCGGGATAAACCCGAAGAGAATATCGCAAGTCGCCGCCCGGGAGAGTACATGGCCGAAGGTCTCATCGTTGCCGACGATTACGACCGTGGTCGCCCCGCGCTTCAGCTCATCCTCGACCACTGCCTCGGCATTGGTAAAAGGCTGCAGTCGGATAATTTTACCAGCAATGCCAAAATCTGTCAACCGGGTTTCGACCGCCTTCATCGTCGAATCGTACTGTTTCTGGCGCAAAAAATTGTCGTATAAGTAGACGTACATAGTGTCCAGCGACTTCTCTCGCCCGCCTCAGCCATTCGCGCATCACGACTGAACACCTAGGCCATATCCCCCGCGGCTGTATCCTCTGCCTCGCCATCCTCATCGCGCGTACGGCGCATCGCAGATTTTCGACCGCTCTTCGGCGTCTCGAGTTCGATGCCTTTCATGCTCACTTTCCCGGAAAGAAGCGCTCCCGCCTCGACAACGAGCGTCTGGCAATCAATGTCCCCGACAATCCGCGCGGTACCAGTGACCTCGAGCCGATCAGCGGCTTTGACATTGCCTTTAATTTCTCCGGAAATAATCGCTACTCCTGCTTTGACGCTCGCAAAAATTTTTGCGCCCGGTTCGACGGTGAGTCGCTTACTGGTTTGCACCGTTCCGGAAACAATTCCCTTCACGAGAATATTTCCCTCAGAAAAAAAATCCCCTTCCACATGGACAGATGGTCCGACCACGGTCTCCACATCATCATGGGCCGGCGCGGCTACGTCGCTTTCCGATAAGGCGATGTCAGGTGACGGTTTTTGAAACATACAAAAAAATAAAATAAATGATGAATGCGGGTATCATACATGAAAAAGAAAAAAAAAGCCAGGCTATGCACAGCCCGGCTTTGAGTACAAAAAATGATCAGGTCTGTTTTTCTGAAACGAGCCGCGGTTCGGGCATGCCAACCGGGGCGATTTCCGACGGAGGAGTATGCGGTGGCGGCTGATATGGAATCCAGAAGCCAAACTCACTCCCCTGACCGAGCCCGGCGCTTTTCGCCCACACCTGGCCGCCATGCGCTTCGATAAACTGACGGCAGACGTAGATACCGAGTCCCGTACCGTTCACATTCACGCCCTCGACATTTTTGCCGCGGTAAAATTTTTGAAAGAAATTCGCTTCATCAACTTTCTCAAACCCGATCCCCTTATCGCGAACCGTCACCGTGATGCCTCCATCCCCCTCTGCCGCAGCGACCCGAATTGCCCCCGCATCGCTATACTTAATCGCGTTGTCTATGAAATTAAAAATAACATGGCGAATTTTTTCTTCATCAACGGAGGCGGGTGGTACTCTCGTGGCATCGTTCCATACCAGCTCGAGGTTCTTGCCCTTCGCCCGTTCTGCCAATTCTTTCACGACACTCGTGACCACCACCGCAACATCCTTCTCCACAAAAGAAAACTTCGTCCGCCCCTGTTCAATGCGCGACACGTCGAGAAACTCGTCGACGAGCGCGATCAGCCGTTCATTGCTCTGATCCATGTCGTGAAGCGTCTGGATGAGTTTTTTCGTGGGCTTCCCATAGGCTCCGTCTTCAATCAGTTCGAGGTATCCCTTAATGATGGAGAGCGGCGTCCGGAGCTGGTGCGACGCGATGGACAAAAATTCCGTTTTCTGGCGGTCAAGTTCCTGGAGGCGCACGTTCGCTTTTTCGAGCGAGGCCGCGAGCTTCGTCACCTCCTCGCGCTGCTTAATTTCCCGGTAGACGCTTCTGACCACACTCGCACCAAGCACGCCGACAATAATGGCGGCAATGGTCTTCAAAATAATCTCCACAACCGAACCGGAGAGCACTCCTTCAAAGATAAGCACCATGACCAGAAGTGTGACGGCAAACTCGGTCGCAATGATGCGTAAATTAAACAGGCGATAGCGCAAAATCGCGACTGCAGTCATCGCGAGAAAGATAAAGACATACAAGGGCGCAAAGGTGATAAAAAAATCATTCTGAAAAAAGATGACCGGCACCATGATGGTCGCGATAATGAGTCCGAGCATGAGGCAGATGCCGGCAAGGACGAACATGAGCTGTTTTTTCTCGACATCCGCTTTTTTTCTCAGGTGCCGAATGAGAACAACAATCGCTCCCAGGCTAAGAGCGCTCACAAAAAGCACAAACACAGGCATCCCGGGACCCGGAATGAGTGTCGCTTTCCCCCCTGCAAACGTCACATCAGAAAATACGAACGGTGAAACGCATAGCCCCATCACTGCGACCGCCGCGACGACGAGGAGCCGGATCCGACGGCGGGAAAGGAGGAATTTCGCTGAAGGAATCGTGTGCGCCAGGAAAAAAAAAGACAGGGCCTGAAGAGGGGCAAAAACGATAGTGAGTCGTGCGAGCGGCAGGTAGTCCTCGACAAAGGCCGGATGGGTCGAAATATATGTGAGGGTGAGCCACACCACCGTAATGCCACTTAAAAAAGCGAAAATTTGGTTCGTCGCGCTCCACCGGTTATTTTGGTAGACCGCAAACCCTAAGAGCAGCGTGGCCACGAGCACAAATCCGTAAGCAGCGATAACCGCGGTGGACGATAGTGGCATAGCTATGTCCCGAGAAATGCGAGCGTCTGCTCGTTGAACGCAGCCGGCTGTTCGAGCGATGGAATATGGCCGGCATTCTCGATGAGAGAAATCTCCACGCGCGGAATGCGTGAGAAAGAAGCCTGATTTTTTTCGAGGGGAATGATGTGATCATTCTTGCCCCAGATGATCGCTGTCGGCTGCGAGATGCGGGGCAGTTCGTTCTCTAAAAGAAATGTATCCTCAAGCGCAGTCAAGCGGCTGATAAAGAGCAAATTGTGCGAGGTCGCCATGGTTTCGTAAAAATATTCAATAAATTCCGGGCGGAGCTCGATGTTCTTGTTATAAAAAATTCCCCGCAAAAACCGTTCAATGTTTTTGTTATTCCGCGTCGGTCGGAGCACGGTTTTCGCGATGATATTCGCGAGCGAATAGAGCCCGATCATGCGTTCACCTCGCCCCATGTAGTTGGCGAGGCCGACGCTGTTCAGTATGACAAGGCGTTTCACCATTTCCGCATGCTCGAGCGCCAGTTTCATGGCGATCCATCCGCCGATTGAACAGCCGATAACGTCGGCGCCAGTGATGCCAAGACGATTCATCCATTGAACGACGACATCATAAAGGTCGAGGGCGGGATCAAGCGTCCGATAATCAACGCGCGACGAACGCCCGGCTCCAGGCAGATCGACTGCGTAAACGGTAAAATGTTTCGCGAGCACCGGAATATTGGGGTACCACACGCCCCACCCAAAATTTGCTCCATGAAGCAGCACCAACGGCGCACCCTGGCCAGCCCGCAAATAATTAATTTCATGCCGGCCAATGGCCACACGCGAAATGGTATATTGTATCCCGAGTGACCCGGCAAGCGCTTCTTCTGTCGTCATATAACGGCCAGTATACCAGATTAGAGGAGAAATGATGAGTCCGAAGAAAAAATTGTCTCGAGATCAATGAGCCACGAGCCTGCGACCGCATCGCCAAGAATAATTTTTCGCGTGAGATAGGTGCAAAATCCAGCGGCCACGGTGACCGTACTCATGAGCTGCGGACGCCCAACCAGTGTTTTGCCGATTTCCGCGACTGATTTGAGCGCACGCCGCGGAATGTGTTCTTTCCCGGCCAGCGCCACAGCATACGCATGCTTTTGCTCTGGCGTCGTGTCAGGTGAGGCGAGCATTTCATCTGGCACCCCGCCAGCGCGACCGTTGAAAAACGGCGTCTTCGGATCGAGGTCGTACCGCTCAAGATCAATGAGTACCCGGTCTCCGAGATTCGTGACCATGATGACCGGAATGCGTGCTTCTCTCGCCAGCTTCCGAATCTGAACCTTCATCACAAAACTATCGATAATTTCAAACAGCAACTGCGGCCGCGGCGAGCCGGTCACGAAATCCATGAGTGTGTCTTCGGTAACGCCTCCCATATATGGGAACACCGTGATAAACGGATCCGCGTCCAAAACCTGCCGCGCGACGAGTTCAACCTTCGGAACTCCGATCTCCGACACGCGCCCGCGGATCCGGTTCAAGTTACTCGTATCGAGCGCATCAAAATCTGCGAGTTTCATGTGCGACCCGATACCGGCGTAAACGAGCGCGCTCGCGATATTACTCCCGACTGACAGGCCGATGAACCCAGTACATGCATCCCGAAGCTGTTTTTGTTCTTCGCGAGTGACTAAATACTGATTCCGATTCGTGCGTAATGCAAAATACTCGGCCTCGCCGAGCATGTGGGCCAATACACCGCTCCAAGGAAAATACACCCAGGTGCCCCGGAGCGTTGTCCCCTGCCCTGAAACAGCATCGCTCACAAACGCGTCACACGCCGTCGCATAGGCCGCATTTTTCGCAAGATCAGGGTGCCGGATTTCGAAGAGCTCC